>JALEYA010000036.1 GCA_022779945.1 Oscillospiraceae bacterium
ACTTTCTGCTCAAAATCAACACCGGGCTGATCGTCATTCTGACGATTGCAACCTTTGTGCTTGTTATTCAGACCTTCTTGTATAGGAAGAACCTGAGTATCAAGGACTACCTGATAACGGCGATCTTCGTCGCTATGTGGGGCATTAACACTGTTACTTTTTGTCTCAGAATTGACTTTTAACCACTGCGGGTCCAAACGGAATTCACCGCAGTACATATTCAAATAAGGAGGGCAAACCAATGCCGAAACGCACAACAAATAAAGATAAAGACGACAAACTTGTATTCACCCCAAAACGGTTTTCGGAAACCAGAAACTGCCGTGTCAGGATTGAGGATGATGCGGCGGATATCGTCAATTGACTTTGGCTTCGTACCGGTCTTTCCGCTACATACATCGTTTCAAGAATGATCGAATTTGCGGCAGAGCGCGTCGAAATCGAGAAAACCGCATTTGACGAAGAATAAAACGCAATTGTTTCCTGTGTCTGACCGGCGGCTTGTGGTTTTTTTACAATTCAATATATGTCTGTTTCATTAGCACTTTTTTCAATATTTTCTCCTTTAAATATTCCTCATTTTTTTACCGCTGACGCTCGATTTAAGCGGCGTTTCGATACAGTCGGGCGATTTTAAGGCAAGCGACATCGACACCGCTCTTGACCCGTATCTGTATCAGATCGCCGAGGAAATGAAGAAAAATTGCGCCGAGCGGAAAACCGTTGTTTTTCTTCCGCTCATCAAGACATCGCAGAAATTCCGTGACATTCTCAATCAGGCAGGCTTCAGAGCCGCCGAGGTCAACGGCAACAGTCACGACCGGGATGAAATTCTCAAAGACTTTGACCAAGGCAAATACAACGTGCTTTGCAATTCGATGCTGTTGACCGAGGGGTGGGACTGTCCGTCCGTCGATTGTATTGTTGTTCTCAGACCGACCAAGGTCAGAGGGCTTTACTGTCAGATGGTCGGCAGGGGTACACGACTTTGCGAGGGCAAAAAGGACTTGCTTTTGCTTGATTTTCTGTGGCATACAAGCCGGCATGAACTGTGCCGCCCGGCACACCTTATTTGTAAAAGCGATGAAGTCGCCGAAAAAATGACGAAGAATCTTGAAAATGCCGCTTGCCCCGTGGATATTGAAGAAGCCGAACAGCAGGCAGAAAGCGACGTTGTGGCGCAGCGTGAAGAAGCCCTCGCCAAGCAGCTCTCTGAAATGCGCAAACGCAAACGAAAACTTGTTGACCCGCTTCAGTTCGAAATGTCGATTCAGGCGGAGGATCTGACCGGCTATGAGCCGTCCTTCGGTTGGGAAATGGCACCGCCGAGCGAAAAGCAGAAAAACACGCTGGAAAAGCTCGGTATTATGCCCGATGAAATCGACAACGCCGGCAAGGCGCAGATGCTTCTTGACAGGCTCTCAAAACGCCGTGAAAACGGACTGACAACGCCGAAACAGATACGTTTTTTAGAATCGAGAGGGTTTCAGCACGTCGGGACGTGGCAGTTTGAGCACGCAAAGAAGCTGATTGACCGGATCGCCGCCAACGGCTGGAAAGTGCCGGGCAGTATCCGTCCTGCCGAATATGTTCCGGCAAGCTGAAAGGAGAGTAAATGTTAAACATTACCAGCGAAAATATCGAAGAAATCCTGTCTTTTATTGATGTCAGATCGCTGTCCTATCAGGAATGGGTATCCGTCGGTATGGCACTCAAGGACGGCGGCTTTTCGTGCGAAACCTGGGATAAATGGAGCCGTGACGACAGCCGCTATCACCCGGGCGAATGTGAAAGCAAATGGAAAACCTTTTCCGGCGCTTCCGGTCAGAATGTTACCATAGCGACCGTTATGCAAATGGCGTATGACGGCGGCTTTGAATCGGGCGGAGGAGAAAGCCGAGAGCTTGACTGGAATGATGAAATCGGAGTCAGGACGGACGATTATGTGATCATTGACAAAAACTGGGTAGAATCGAAAGAGATTCAACCGCCGAAAAGAATTGACCCGGTAAAAGAGCTTACGACCTACCTTGAAACGCTGTTTGATTCAACGGAAACCGTCGGCTTTGTCACCGAAACATGGGAAAAGGACGGCAAATTTCTTCCGACAAAGGGCAGTTATACCAAAACAGCCGGAGAGCTTCTTTCCGAGCTTGCTAAGTGCAAGGGCGACATCGGTGCGGTTATCGGCGACTGCAACGAGAACGCAGGGGCGTGGATCCGTTTCAATCCCCTTGACGGCAAAGGCGTGAAAAACGAGAATGTGACCGATTTTCGTTATGCGCTCGTTGAATCCGATACCCTTGAAATCGACCGTCAGAATACGCTTATCCGTGAACTGGAATTGCCAGTTGCCGTGCTTGTCTACTCGGGCGGAAAGAGCCTGCACGCTATTGTCCGTGTAGAAGCTGCCGATTATGCCGAATACCGCAAGCGCGTCGATTACATTTACGCCGTATGTAAAAAGAACGGCTTAACGCTCGACACGCAGAACCGCAACCCGTCAAGGCTGTCACGGCTCCCCGGCGTAAAGCGTGGTGACAAACTTCAGTTTATCGTCGATACCAACATCGGCAAGCCCTCGTTTGCCGAGTGGAAAGAATGGATCGAAAGCATCAACGATGATCTGCCTGACCCGGAGACATTAGACAATTATTTCAACAATCTGCCGCCGCTTGCTCCCTCTCTGATCGACGGCGTACTCCGGCAAGGGCATAAAATGCTCGTTGCCGGACCGTCAAAAGCCGGTAAGTCTTACGCTCTTATCGAGCTTTGTATCAGTATCGCCGAGGGTAAGCCGTGGCTCGGCTTCAACTGTGCCAAAGGCAAGGTGATGTATGTCAATCTTGAGCTTGACCGTGCGTCATGTCTGCACCGCTTCAAGGACGTTTATACGGCGTCAAAAATAAAGCCCGAAAACCTCAAAAATATTGATATATGGAATCTTCGAGGACGCAGTATTCCGATGGACAAGCTTGCGCCGAAGCTGATTCGCAGAGCCGCCAAGAAAAACTACATCGCAATCATCATTGACCCGATTTACAAGGTTATCACGGGGGATGAAAACAGTGCCGACCAGATGGCTCTATTCTGCAATCAGTTTGACAAGGTCTGCACCGAGCTTTCCTGCGCCGTTATTTACTGCCATCATCATTCAAAGGGCGCACAGGGCGGCAAACGCTCCATGGACAGAGCGTCCGGCTCCGGTGTATTTGCCCGTGACCCCGACGCACTTTTAGATCTGATCGAGCTTGAAATCCCCGACAGCGTCCGCACCTTCGTCGAGGACGAGGAAGTCATAAAGATATGCATGAAGTATCTCAACCGCTTTTTCGGAGACAAA
The DNA here is from genome assembly GCA_022779945.1 of Oscillospiraceae bacterium. GTDB lineage: Bacteria > Bacillota > Clostridia > Oscillospirales > Acutalibacteraceae > UBA6857. The sequence continues at coordinate 3,344 of JALEYA010000036.1, forward strand.
TGGCAGGGCGACGTGTCACAGGATGATTTGTGCTCGGCAAAGAGTATGCGTGATTACTGCCGTCAAAAACTGCCAAAACAGACGCTTGCGCTTATCGATGCTGAGATTCATGAAGCGGAGAACAGCGTGGCTTCGAAAACCGCATGGCGCATCGAGGGCACGCTCCGGGAGTTTCCGAAGTTTCCGCCGCTGAATCTGTGGTTTGATTATCCCGTGCATAAAATCGACGAAAGCGGTGTGCTGAAAGATATTGAAGCTCCGGACACTTTCAATTCAAAAAACAGCCCGTACCGCAACAATTTCAAGGGGAAAAAGACAAAGGAACAGAAGAAAAAAGAGCGTACCGAAGCGATTGAACAGGCTTACGAAGCAAGCGCAATTGACGGTGAAGTGACCGTCGCCGACCTTGCGGAGTACATGGGAAAGAGCGAAAAAACGGTAAGACGGTCAATCAATGAAAGCGATAATTTCTACATTAAAGACGGATTTGTAAAGATGACGGACAAGGACAAAATCGAATAAATGTCCCTGTCCCTGATCGGTTTTACAGAGACAAAATCGAATCACGATTCGAAAATGTCTCTCACTCGTTTACAGGGACAAAATCGAATCGTTATTCGAAAATGTCCGAGGGACAAAAACCTTATATATTACATATACATATTTCGTTTTGTCCCTCACGGTCAAGGGGGATAAAAAGTGTGGTGGCTTAAGCTGCCGCCACACACAACTTTTTCCCCTTGCCTTGACAAGAGCAAACTTTTGAAAGGATTTTTTAAAATGCCAAAAAAGCAAAATTATAAATACATGCAATGTGCAAGAAAAATGCCACCCTTGTATCACACGATACCGGGAGAAAAATTTGACATCAGAAAAAGCCGTGTGGTATGGTGGCTCATTAAACAGCCTGAAATAATGCAGAAGCTTTTTGACGTTGCATCAAGTCACAAACTGATAGAATACGATGTCGCAACGAAAAAGTGGAAAGGAGTAGATTTCATAGACGATGATGATTAAATTTTTTCTGCCGATGATTCCGCCGACCGTGACGCATCAGGAAAAGAAAATCGCCTTTGCTCATGGTAAGCCGGTTTTTTACGAGCCGCCCGAGCTTGCGGACGCAAGAAACAAGCTGACGGCATACATCGCACCTTATGCGCCGAAAAAGCCGTTCACGGGTGCGGTAAGGCTCGTCGTCAAGTGGTGCTTTCCGATAACTGCCAGGCATAAGGACGGCGAATACAAAACAACGAAGCCCGACACCGACAATCTTCAAAAGCTTCTCAAAGACGTGATGACCGCCTGCGGCTTCTGGAAAGACGACGCACTTGTCGCAAGTGAGATCGTCGAAAAGTTCTGGGCGGAAAAACCCGGTATCTTTATATTTGCGGAGGTGATACGTTGACAGCGAAGGAATATCTCAATCAAGCATACAGGCTGAATGATAAAATCGAAAGCAATTTAAGACAGGTCGAAGCCCTTGAAGTCAAAGCGACAAGCGTGACGGTGAATTTCGGCGAAAAGGTGCAAAGCGGAGAAAGGAACAGCACGGAGCAGACTATTTTGAAAATTATCGCTCTCAAGCAGAGGATAAACGAAGAAACCGACCGCTACATAGATTTGTTGACGGAGATACGCAGCACGATTGACAAGGTGAAAGACCCGGACGAAAATCTACTTCTGACACTTCGGTATATCGAGTTTATGAAGTGGGAAGAGATTATGGAGAAGATGAGATTTTCACGACCTCAGGTATTCAGAATTTACAATAATGCGCTGAAAAGCATACAAATCAACGTGACCGATGTCAATATCGCTTCACGGCTGAAAAAGTGCCAGAAACAGATCGATGAAATCGGTGCTGAGCTGCAGGGGCTGAAGAATCCGACCCCGGAACAGCTTTCCGGATACGACGAGCGAATCAAAAAGCTGCTTGACTTTGCGTTCGGTGCGGACATTTCAAGCCATGCCTTCGGTGACACAAGTTGTCTGTCGCCGCTTCCGGATGGCTCACTGCTTCTTTTTGCCTTCATGGACGCATTTGTACCGGCTGTGCTTGAAGATATCAAGCAGGCAGGGTCGGGTTTCAAGTCGCAGAACAGAGCCAGAATCGAGCAGTACACCGCCGGTCTTGACGAGCCGAAAGCAGAACCGACAGCAACAAAAGCGGACAGTTTCGACCTGAACCGGCTCAATGAAAAGCAGCTCGCTTTCCTCCATTCTCTTCAATGATCGGCGTATTACCGAAGTCGCTGACCGTCGGTGGCAGAGAATACGAAATCCGAACGGACTTCCGGGTGATACTTCGAATCTATGAAGCGTTTGACGACAGCGAATTGAACGAAAATGACAAGGCGGAGGTCTGTGTCCGGTGTCTTTATCCCGCTTACAACGAAATTCCGTCTGAGGACTTGCAGGAAGCCGTGGACAAGGCGTATTGGTTTGTCGGCGGCGGTGATATACCGCATTCGAAGCCGGAGGAGATCAAAATGCTCGACTGGAAGCAGGATGAAAGCATTCTTGTTCCGGCGGTAAGTAAAGCGGCAGGTGTGCCGGACATCCGGGAATGTGCTCATATTCATTGGTGGACGTTTCTCGGACTTTTCGGCGAAATCGGCGAAGGACTGTTTTCGACCGTCATGAATATCCGCCAGAAGAGGGCAAAGGGTAAGCCGCTTGAAACGTGGGAAAAGGAGTTTTACCGCAAAAACGCCGAGCTTATCAACATCCGAACGGACGAAGACGACGAAGCAATGCAAGAGCTTAATGCGGTGCTTGAGGAGCTGATATAAAAAGAACCGCACCCTTACGAGTGCGGTGTCGGTCAAGAGATGTGAAGCTCATTCATCAAAGCCTTTTGGAGCGTTGCGGAAAAGTTGATTCCGTTGTGTTCCGCTTCGGCATTGAGCCATGAGGGAATAGAAAGCGTCTTCTTTACGTATTTTGTACGCTGTTTTTCACGAAACGGCGGCATAAAGACTTCGACAAGAATAATCGCTTGATTCTTTTCAAGCGGTATCTGTTCAAAAGATGTCGGTTCGGGGATTTCTTCGTTGTCCTGTTCCATGCCGAAAAGATGAAGCATTAACGCTTCTTTTGCGTTTTTTACGGCTTCGTCAAGCGTATCGGCGCACGGAAGACAACCGGGAAGGTCGGGGAATTCAATGGAAATGCCGTCCTCTGCGGAATCGAAAACAGCGGGAAAAATGTAAGTATCTTTCATAACGATTCTCCTTTGATGATTAATCAATTTCAATGCCGGCTTGCTTTGCAATGCTCTTCACGGTTTTTATCGGTATATCCTTTTTTGGGTGGGTAAGAGTGACACGTCCTTTTTTGGTCGGATGCTTGAACTGATGATGATCTCCGCTGCAGGCGACTTCATACCAGCCGTCGTCTTTTAGCAGTTTCAAAACATCTCTTGAAGAGTAGCTTTTCATTTTCTCACCTCTTGATGCTATTATATCACGTAACAAACTACGTGTCAAGAGGGACACAAGGTTTTTCAATTTTATTTTATTATCCGCATGAGGAAATATGCATGAAAAAACATTATAGAATCAATCTGCACAGCGTACCGAGCGTACCCGCAGACGGTGTTGACCGTATGAAAGGGGCGTAAGCGTATGGCGGTTGACGGTTATTTGAATTTTAAAACAAAGATTGACACAAAAGGCTTTAACACCGGTACAAAGCAGATCGGCGAAGGTCTTGGCAATATGAAGCAAATGCTCGGCAAAGTCGGGGCGGCTGTCGGTGCTGCATTTTCCGTGAAGGCTCTTGTGGATTTCGGAAAATCAGCGGTCGAAACGGCTTCTGATCTTGCGGAAGTGCAGAACGTTGTCGATGTGTCATTCGGCGCAATGTCGTATAAGATGGAGCAGTTTGCCGACAAGGCGATCGAGTCGTTTGGTATTTCCGAACTCTCGGCCAAAAAGACAGGCTCAACCTTTATGGCGATGGCGAAAGGTATGGATATTGCCGACGGTGCCGCTTCGGATATGGCACTCTTGTCGGTACGCTCGGCGGCACGTTCGGAGGCATCCTCGTTTCCAACAAGCTGACAAACTACCGGCTTGAACAGCTGGAAAACCGGGTCAACAAGCACAACAACCTCATCGAGCGCACATACAAGCTGGAAGAGGACATCAGGCTTCACGACGAAAAAATCAAGGTCGCAAACCACAGAATTGACGACCTCGAGGAGAGAAATTGATGAGACTGCCCGCACATAGCGGCTCATTCGCCGAACCTGTGTCCCAGTGGCAGACATTTATCAATAAAATCGGAATATTACTTGCAGATCTT
>JALEYA010000112.1 GCA_022779945.1 Oscillospiraceae bacterium
CTTCTTGACGTGACGCCTATGGCGGCGGTTGCGGTCAGCCGTGTGCTTGACAAAAACTTCGGCGTCGAAACCCGGATAAAATGGGTCAACGACGTGTATCTTGACGGCAAAAAGGTCTGCGGAATCCTGACAAAAGCCCAGTCGAAAGACGGGGAAACCGATTTTATCGTTGTCGGAATCGGAATCAACCTCTTTGCTCCGGAGGGCGGCTTCCCCGAGGAGATCCGGAACACCGCCGGCTTCGTCAGTAAAGTGTATGATGAGGCGTTACGGCAGAAAACGGTTGAAGAGATTGCACAGCTTCTTTGCGAATATGCCGAACGGCTCGATGACGAAAAGATGTCGGCGGATATCAGGAATTATTATACCGAAAGACGTATTGTTATCGATGAAAAGGGCTGAACGGGCGGATAATAGTCAATTTGCACAAAATAGGCGGCGCTCGCTTGTGCAATTTCAACTTGCCAAAACCGACGGATAGTGATAAAATAAAGTGTTGAATTTATAGAGAAAAGGTGAAATTATGGATATCAGAAACGAAGTTCGTAACGTGGCGATTATCGCCCACGTTGACCACGGCAAGACGACCCTTGTCGATCAGATGCTTCGCCAGAGCGGCACGTTCCGCAGTAATGAACAGGTGGCCGAAAGAGTCATGGACTCGAACGACCTGGAAAGGGAAAGAGGCATCACGATTCTTTCCAAAAACACGGCAATCCATTATAAGGATACCAAAATCAATATCGTTGACACCCCGGGTCATGCCGACTTCGGCGGTGTGGTGGAGCGTATCATGCTCATGGTTGACGGCGTGCTGTTGCTGGTTGACGCCTTTGAGGGCTGTATGCCGCAGACAAGATTTGTTCTGAAAAAGGCGCTTGATGTCAAGAAAAAGGTTATTGTTGTTGTTAATAAAATTGACCGTCCGGGTGCAAGACCGGCGGAGGTGATCGACGAAGTGATCGACCTGTTTATCGAGCTTGGCGCAGACGAGGATCAGCTTGAGTTCCCCGTCGTTTACGCTTCGGCAAAGGACGGCTATTCTTCGCTTGACAGCGATGTGCGTGAAGGCGACATGAGACCGCTTCTTGATTCGATCCTTGAAAATATTGAGCCGCCCGAGGGGGACATGAGAGGTCCTTTGCAGATTCGCTTTTCAAGCCTTGATTATGACGACTACATCGGCAGAATCGGTGTCGGCAGAGTGGAAAGAGGCACCGTGAAACACGGTCAGCAGGTTGTGCTTTGTAAAACCGACGGCACAACGCAGAACGTCAGAATCTCCAAGCTGTATCAGTTTGAGGGACTGAAAAGAGTTGAGGTCGATTCGGCAACACTCGGCGACCTGATCTGCGTTTCGGGCATCGCCGACCTGAACATCGGCGAAACCGCCTGTGACCCCGAATGCATCGAGCCGCTTCCGTTTGTCAAAATCGACGAGCCGACGATTTCGATGAATTTCATCGTCAACGATAGCCCCTTTGCCGGAAAAGAGGGTAAATTCGTCACATCCCGTAATATCCGTGACCGCCTTTTCAAAGAGGTTGAAACCAACGTCAGCATGAGAGTGGAGGAGACCGACTCGACCGACACCTTCAAGGTCAGCGGCAGAGGTGAGCTTCATCTTTCGATTCTGATTGAAACCATGCGCCGTCAGGGCTATGAATTTCAGGTTTCACGCCCGAAGGTTATCATGAAAAAGGAAAACGGTGTTCTCATGGAGCCGATGGAGCTTCTGATTGTGGAGGTTCCGGAAAATTATGTCGGTGCGGTTATGGAAAAGCTCGGCTCGAGAAAAGCGGAGCTTGAAAACATGGGAACGAGAGACGGCGGTATGTCGCATCTTGAATTTAAGATTCCGGCAAGAGGTCTTATCGGCTATCGCAGTGAGTTCATGACCGACACCAACGGCAACGGCATCATGAATCAGCTGTTTGCCGGCTATGAGCCGTACAAGGGCGACATTCAGACAAGAGACAGAGGCTCGATCGTTGTTCACGAGACCGGCGAAAGCACGGGCTACGGCCTTTTCAATACGCAGGACAGAGGTCGCCTTTTCATCGGACCGGGCGTGCCGGTGTCTGAGGGCATGATTGTCGGCGAATGCGCTAAGAGTGAGGATGTCACGTGCAACGTCTGCAAGAAAAAGCAGCTGACCAACACCCGTGCAGCAGGTTCAGACGACGCGCTCCGACTTGTACCGCCCACCACGCTGAGCCTTGAACAGTGTATGGAATTTATCAAAGATGATGAGCTTCTTGAAGTAACCCCCACTTCGCTGCGGCTTCGTAAGGTAATTCTTTCTAAGGAACAGAGACTGAAAAAGCAGTTCAGAAAGTAACCGAAACGGCGTAGCTGAAAATGGAAACAAAATGCAGAGGTGTTTTTCTCTGCATTTTTTAATTTCCTGTTACGATAACAGCCGGAAGAAAGGTTTGCGGTCTTTCTTCCGGCTGCTGCACTTTATCGGACGGTTACTTTCCGAGCTTTGAAATAAAGGAGAACAATTTGTTGAAAAGCGTTACGATCCATCGTAAGGCTCTTGCGACGATTTCCCGGATCGAGTCTGTTATTCTGACTTCGGTGTCCATGATGTTGGGGTGGTTTTCGTCGGAGGCGACAAGATAAAAGTGGTCGATGCTTCCGTCTGCCATTCCGTTGACAAGCGTATTGAAGGTGATCGCTCCGTCGCCGTCGGGGTTGAGTGACGGGTAAATTTCGCCGTTTATTAGGGTGTTGCCCTCGATTGTTTTCAAGGAAGCGCCGCCTTCGGGAATATAGTAAAAACTCATGTCCTCAAAGGTGAGCTGACGGAATCTCAGTTTCTCGATGTTGTCATATTCAAGACAGAAAGCGGCAAGTGTATCAAAAAACTCGTAAGAGCTCAACGTTGCTTCGCCGGAAAAAGACAGGACAGAATGGTCAAAAGTGAAAGGAATCACATGAATCGTTTCGCCGGAGAATGCATAGTCGTGTACGGTTTTACTGTTTTCATAAAGGCGGATATAATCCGCGCAGGAAGAAAACGATGCATTTTCAAAGCTGCTGTTTCCGAAGATGAGTACATTTTCGAGCATCGGACAGTTGACAAAGGCGTCGGACTGAATCACGATGTTGTCGGACAGAATGATAACCGACGAAAGGGACGGAAAGTCGCGGAAGGTATTGGAACCGACGGAGCGTACACCGCTGATGATGAGGGTGGTGATGTTCTGACTGTTCTGATCCCAAAGATGCCACACCGTGGCGGTCCGGTTCG
>JALEYA010000068.1 GCA_022779945.1 Oscillospiraceae bacterium
TGGTAAAAACAGCCGGGTGTGTTGTGAAGATAATAGCCGAAATCCTCGGTTGTCATTGTCGGCGTTCGGAGCACAAGCACCTTGTCGTCAGAGAAATATTCTCTTGCCGTTTTTTCAACCGTCGCCGTTTCCTTGTCGTGAGTGATAACGCTCGGGTAGCTTTCGTGAAGCGTGACCTCCGCTTTGCATTCACGGCTTTCGGCAATTGCTTCGCAAACGGCACAAAGCTTCTTTTTCATCAGTGCTCTTGTCTGGGGGTCAAGCGTCCGGATCGTTCCCGAAAGCTCGACATAGGGCGGAATGATGTTGCACGCCGTTCCGCTTTTAAAGGTGCAGACGCTTAAAACGGCACTTTCCGTCGGTGCAATTGTTCTTCCGACAAGGCTTTCCAGCGAAAGGACAATTTCCGAAGCGCAGGTGATCGGGTTTTTTCCGTTCTCCGGCTGTGCGCCGTGGGTGCTTTTACCGATGACCTTGATTTCAAAAACGTCGGACGAAGCATAGCTTTTTCCGTACCGTACAGCGACCGACCCGGCAGGAAGCTCGGGTAAAACGTGGATTCCGAAAACAGCATCCACCTTCGGATTTTCGAACATTCCGGCTTTCAGAAGTCGGTCCGCTCCGCCGCTGCCCTCCTCATCGGGCTGAAAAATGAACTTGACCGTTCCGTGGAACTTATCTTTGTTTTCGCTGACGGCCTTTGCAGCGGCAAGAAGCGAAGCGGTGTGCACGTCATGACCGCAGGCGTGCATAAAACCCGGATTTTTTGAGCAGAACGGCAGCTCCGTCTCCTCCGTTACGGGCAAAGCGTCAATATCCGCCCGTATCGCAACGGTTTTCCCCTCGCCCATACGCAGTACGGCAACCGCACCCGTTTCAAGCGGACGCAAAACCTCATAGCCGAGTTTTTCAAGCTCTCTTACGAGAAATTCCGTAGTCTTAAACTCATGATTTCCGACCTCGGGATATTCGTGAAGCTGCTCTCTTGCCGAAACGGCATAGGGATAGGCTTCTTTCGCAATTTTTATGATTTCTTCCTTTTTCATAAGTAACTCCTCTTTTACAGTGAGCTGACAAAGCGTTCCAGTCTGTCCAGTCCGTTTTTCAGTTCTTCGTCCGAATAGCAGTAGGTAAGCCGGATATGCTTGTCCGAGCCGAAGCAGAAACCCGGCGTTGCGGCAAGTCCCACTTCGTTTATCATTCTTGTGCAGAATTCGCCCGAAGGAATACCGAACTTTTCGATTGACGGAAAAGCGTAAAAGCCGCCTTTTGGCGTGACGACCGAAAGCTTCATGTCGGAAAGCCGTTTCAGAACATAGTCCCGTCTTTTCCGGTACACGGTAAGCATACCGCCGACATCGGTATGAAGTGCTTCGATGCACGCTTTTTGCGAAAAGGAGTTTGTGGAAACGACCGTGTACTGATGAACCTTTTCAAGATGCTGTTTAATGGATTTGTCGCAAAGCATATAACCCATTCGCCAGCCGGTCATGGCATACGGCTTTGAAAAGGACTGAATGACAATAATTTTTTCCCGTAAATCCCGGTAAGAAGCGAAGCTTTCGTAAGTATCGGTATAAATCAGCTGACGGTATACGTCGTCGCAGATGACAAAGATGTTTTTGTCCTTTACGGCATTGTAAACAGCTTCAAGGCTTTCTTTGCTTAACACACAGCCCGTCGGGTTGTTCGGCGAATTGAGGATGATCGCTTTTGTCTTGTCGCTGATCGCATTTTCAAGCATTTCTTCGCTTATCTGAAAATCGTTTTCGCTTGTATCCATCGGAACGTACTTTCCTCTGCAAAGCGTGACGACCGATTCATAAAGACCGAATGCCGGCTCGGGAACTACCACCTCATCACCCGGGTTGAGAACCCCGAAAAGGGCGGTAAAAATCCCCTCGGTAGCGCCGACCGTGACAATGACTTCGTCAGGCGTATAGTCCATGCCGTTTTTCTCTTTTTGAAAGGCGGAGATCGCCTCGAGCAAATGGTAGTTTCCGTTGTTGGCGATATAGTGGGTATCGCCCGCGTCAAGAGAAGCCTTTGCCGCATGGCGGATGTTTTCGGGCGTATCAAAATCAGGTTCGCCCAAGGTCAGCGAAATACAGCCGGGCGTGTTTTTCGCCATCTGGCTGTATACACGAATTGCGCTTCTTTTGACGCCGTAAAGAGCCGAATTTAAATAGTTTTCCATTTTTTCTCACCGTATTTCAATATGATTGAAGCCGAAAAGAGCCGACCCGACTCTCTCCGGCTTTTCATTTTATGCCGTTTTATAACCTTCTGAATTCAGGTAAAATATCAAGGGTTGCAAAATAATCCTTAACCGTTTCTGCCCGTCGGATGATCCGGACGTTTCCGCCTTTTTCCAACAGCAGTTCGGCGCATTTGAGCTTGCCGTTGTAGTTATAGCCCATGGAATAGCCGTGCGCACCTGCGTCGTGAATGACGAGAATGTCGCCCTCTTCGGCTTCGGGAAGCATACGGTCAACGGCAAACTTGTCGTTATTTTCGCAAAGGGAGCCGGTCACATCGTACATCTTCGTGTTCTTTTCGTCTTCCTTGCCGAGCAACGTGATATGATGATACGCGCCGTACATCGCCGGTCTCATCAGGTTGCAGGCGGTGGCGTTGACACCGATATAGTCTTTATAGGTATGCTTCAGGTGCAGTACTCTTGTAACAAGATAGCCGTAAGGACCGGTCACATAGCGTCCCATTTCGGTAAACAGCGAAACGTTCATTCCGTTTGCGGCAATCAGCTCATCATACACCATGTGCACGCTTTCGCCGATTCTTTCGATATCGACCTCGCTTTCCTCGGGACGGTAGGGAATACCGATTCCACCCGAAAGGTTGACGAACGACACCTCAACGCCGGTTTCTTTCCTGATCTCGAGAGCCAGAGAGAAAAGTTCACGCGCCAGCGTCGGATAATAGTTTTCGTTGAGTGTGCAGGAAGCGAGCATGGCATGAATGCCGAACTTTTCACTTCCGAGTGCTTTCATGCGTTTTACGCTTTCAAGAAGCTGCGCCTTCGTCATACCGAACTTGGAGTTTTTCAGCTCCCCCATGATATCGTTCTGAACAATGAAGTCCGTACCCGGATTATAACGGAAGCAGACCGTCTTCGGGATACAGCCGATTCTTTCAAGCATATCAATATGAGAACAGTCGTCAAGATTGACGATCGCTCCGAGACTGTTTGCGAACAGATAGTCTTTTTCCGAAGTATCGTTGGAGCTGAACATGATGTTCTCGCCCGTAATCCCGAGCTTCTGACCGATTATCAGCTCCGCCTCACCGGCACAGTCAATTCCGCAGCCGAGTGAATTTAAAATCTTGATGATAGCCGGGTTGGGAGTCGCCTTGACGGCAAAATACTCACGGTAACCCTCGTTCCAACTGAACGCTTTTTTGATTCTTTCGACGCAGCTCACGATCCCCTTTTCGTCGTAAAGATAAAACGGTGTCGGAAACGATTTTTCAATTCTCTCGATTTTTTCCTTGTCAAACGGAAGAGTAATATTGTGCATAATGTGGGATTGACCTCCGAAAAATTTATTTAAAAAACAAGCGTACGTTTCGCTTAAAGATTCCTTAAAGCATCAAGAAGAGCCGTTTTACTGCTCGTTTTCTCGTCCTTCATTTTGATGACTCTTGCCGGCATTCCGGCTACAACAGCGTTGTCGGGTACGTCCTCAAGTACAACCGCACCGGCGGCGACAACGGCATTTTTACCGACATGAACGCCTTCAACAACAACGGCGTTTGCTCCGACAAGAACGTTGTCTTCAATGATAACCGGGGTTGCGCTTGCCGGCTCGATCACACCGGCTAAAACCGCACCGGCACCGATGTGACAATGCTTGCCGACCGTGGCTCTGCCACCGAGTACTGCGCCCATATCGATCATGGTTCCTTCACCGATCACAGCGCCGATGTTGATAACGGCGCCCATCATGATGACGGCACTGTCGCCGATTTCAACCTGTTCACGGATAATGGCACCCGGCTCGATTCTGGCATTGATGTCCTTTTTGTCAAGCATCGGAATCGCACTGTTGCGGCAGTCGTTTTCGATAACAATGTCTTCAATTTTATCCTTGTTCGCTTCTAAAATCGGTTTCAGCTCGTTCCACTGACCGAAAACGATTTTATCGCCCGCCGAAAAGACCTTGCTTGAACCGTAGTCGATCGGCTCTTTTTCTTTTACATAAAGCTTAACAGGGGTTTTCTTTTCGGATTTTGAGATATATTCAATGATTTCGTATGCGTCCATTTTTGTCCCTCTTTCCGTGTTCTTTTATTCTACGATGTCGTCCATACAGTAAAGTCCGGGTTCCTGCTTTACTAAAAAATCCGCCGCCGAAAGCGCACCCTCGGCAAACAGTCCTCTGTTTTCAGCCTCGTGCTTGATGGTGATGACCTGTGAACCCATGGCGAAAATGACCTCGTGCGTGCCAACCTCGTTACCCATGCGAAGAGAATGAATTCCGATCTCGTTTTTCTTTCTCTTTCCGTTTTCGTGCCGTCCGATCACATATTCGCTGTCCTTTTTGACCTGTTTGATCGAGTCGGCAAGAAGCAGTGCGGTTCCGCTCGGAACGTCAAGCTTCTGGTTATGATGCTTTTCGACGATTTCGATATCAGCATCGGGGAAAGCCTTCGCCGCAATCTTCGAAAGGCAGGCGACAAGCGCCACACCGAGCGACATATTGCCGCTTTTAAAAACGGGAACGGTCTTTGCCGCTTCGTTTATCATGCCGTTTTCCTCTTCGGTGTGACCCGTTGTGGCGATGACCAGCGGAAGCTTGTTTTTTACGGCATAGTCACAAAGCTCTGCGGTTGCGCTGTGATGGGAAAAGTCAATGATACAGTCGGCACTTTCCGTCACTTCACGAATGGACTGATAAATATGCTTTTCTTTTTCGGTTTCAAATTCTGCGCTGACAAAAGCGGCAACGGAGCTGTTTTCGCTTTCCTCAATCAGAGAGCAAAGCACCTTACCCATTCTTCCGCCTGCGCCGTTAACGATAATATTCATTTTACAAAATACGGCTTTTGCCGCTTCCTTTCGTGTCTTGATTCTATTATAAGCAGTAAATTAACAGCTACTTAAAATTCTCAGATCAGCCCGAGCTTTTTCATCTCGGCGTACAGCACCTCGGCGTGTGCATCCTCCATTTCGGTAAGCGGAAGACGGACATAATTTTCGCAATATCCCATTTTCGCCATAGCCGCCTTGACGGGAATCGGATTGACCTCGCTGAAAAGCGCCTTGATGAGGGGGAAGTAGTCGCACTGCATCTTCATGCTGCCCTCAATATCGCCGTCGAAGAACTTCTTGCACATCAAAGAGGTTTCCTTGGGCATAACGTTCGAAAGAACGGAGATAACACCCGAACCGCCGCAGGCAAGAACCGGAACGATCTGATCGTCGTTGCCGGAATAAATGTCAAGCTTATCGCCGCAAAGAGCCTTCGTTTCCACGATCTTGGCAATATTGCCGTTGGCTTCTTTGATGCCCCAAATCATCGGATGATCGGCAAGAGCGGCATAGGTTTCGGGTTCGATATTGATGCCGGTTCTTGACGGTACGTTGTAAAGAATGCACGGCTTTGTGCTGGCGTCCGCAATCGCGGTGAACATTTTGATAAGCCCTTTCTGCGTCGCCTTGTTATAATACGGTGTGACAAGAAGCATGGCATCACAGCCGACCTCGCAGGCAAACTTCGTCAGGCTGATGGCATAATCGGTGTCGTTCGAGCCGGTGCCGGCGATGATGGGAACTCTGCCCTTTGCCACCTCAACGGAAAAGCGGAGAGCTTCTCTGTGTTCTTCATCGGTAAGGGTCGAGCCTTCGCCCGAGGTACCGCAGATAACAAGAGCGTCGATACCCTCTTCAATCTGCCATTCGATGGCTTTTCTGAAGTTTTCGTAATCAACTCCGTTTTCGTTAAGCGGGGTAATCAGAGCGGTTGCCGCCCCCTTAAAGATGTGACCGTTTCTCATAGATAATAACTCCTTATAAAATATTTCCAAACATTTCACAAAGCACAAAAAAATGACCGACATGCATCGGCCACTATAATTACACATCAAAACCACAGCGCAAGAAGCTGTGTATTCAACAATTATAATAGCACTCCGCAATAGCGACAGTTGCAAAGATGTTATTCCCTGCACCCAG
>JALEYA010000123.1 GCA_022779945.1 Oscillospiraceae bacterium
GAGGAAATGAAAAAGGCGAACGTGAAAAATCCGCTGTTCCTTCTCTACCCCGGTGCGGAAAAGAACAACAAAATCGAAGCGTTCATCCGTTCCGTTTCGTCCTCCCCTGTCCTGTTCAGCGGCATTTCGGCTGAACCGACCACCGAAATCACCGACGAAGTGCTTAAGGTCTATTTTGAAAACGGCTGTGACGCAATGGTTGCCGTCGGCGGCGGTTCGGTACTCGATACGGCGAAGATCACCGCCCTGAGAGCCGCAAACCCCGAAGAAGAGATCGACGACATCTGCAAGATCGACTCGATCGCTTCCCCCTGCGTTCCGCTGTTCGCCGTTCCGACCACTTCGGGAACCGGTTCGGAGGTCACCGCCTTTGCCGTTATCACCGACACCGAAGAAAACAAGAAAAAGCCTTTCGTCAGCGACCGATTCCAGCCGTTGGCGGTGGCTCTTGACCCGTCACTTACTGTTTCCGTGCCGCCTATGAGTACGGCTTTCACGGGAATCGACGCGCTGTCTCACGCCGTTGAAGCGGCGGTAAGTTCGTTTACCCCGTCCTTCCCCGAGGACAGAGCGTATTGCGGCAAGGCAGCCGGCAGAATCCTTCATAACCTCAAAAAAGCACACGACTGCCCGACGGATCTCACCGCAAGAAACGAAATGCAGCTGGCGTCCTTTGAAGCCGGTCTTGCGTTCAGAAGAATCGGCACGGGATATATCCATGCGATAGCACACCGGCTCGGCGAGTTTTACCATCTTCCGCACGGACAGGCGATTGCCGCTGTGTTTGTTCCGGTCTTAAAAGCAAGCCTTGACTGCTGTGAAAAAGCCCTGAGTGAGCTTTCCAAGGAATGTGCCGTCTCAAACGCAGACAGCGACCAAGAAAACGCCGGAGCCTTCCTTGAGGCGGTCGAAACGCTGATTGCTTCTTTCGGCATCAACGCAACCGATATTGCCTTTAACGAAAGCGACCTTGACGAAATTGTCAGACGTGCGCAGGAGGAAGCCAAGCTGATGGGTGCGCCGAAGCCGTTTTCGGACGAAGCGCTTCGCAAGCTTATCCGGGAAATCTTCGCATAAAACCGAAACAACATACAAAACCACCGTAACAGCCCTCGCCGTTACGGTGATACCTTTTTTATGCAATTATTCGGAAAAGTACTGCCTGCACTTTTCTTCGATCCATGCCTTTATCAGCGCACGGCTGTCCTCCTCAAGTTCAAACACTTCCGTCTCAACTCCGTCGGGGTCGGTGTTTTCGAAGCTTTTGTAGCCGGAATAAACCGAAGCTTTCATCACTTCCGTCTCGTCCTCAAGCTTCTCGAGCCGGATCACATAGTTAAACAGCTTGCGTCCGAAAAAGCCCGTCTCACCATCGGTTCCGCACGAGCCGTAATAGGTGTTGTAGGTTCCGCCAATTCTTGATCCGCCAATCAGCCAGTCAAGCCGCGGCACATTGATCGTATATTCCATTACTCGTCCTCCCCTTCCCCTTTGATTCTTTCTTTGATAAATTCGCCGCCGTCGGTTCCGCCGTAAGCACCGTAACCGTAGCCGTAGCCCTTTGACTCACTGCCGTAGCCATAACCGTAACCATAGCCGTAGCCTTTTTTCTTGCCTGAGCGGCTGCCGTATCCGTAGCCGTAACCCGAACCGTAGCCGGAATAGCCGTATTTCTTGCCGTACCCGTAACGCTTGCCGTAATAACCGTACTTGCGTCCGTAATACGAGCCGTAGTACGAGCCGTAATAACTGCCCTTGTAGCCCTCAAAGCCCTCGCTGACGGCGTTAAAGACAAAACCGAGAATACTTGCGTTTACGTCATAGACAAATTTTATCGTCTCCCGAACCTTTTCGACGGGCGTGTAGTCCTGTCTTAAAACAACGATCGTTTCATCCGCACGGCTCATAATCTGCGCCGTGTCGGACACAATCGCCGTCGGAGCCGCATCCATGATAACATATTCGTAGTTTTCTCTTACATAATCGAGAAGTGTATCATAGTCCTCATGCTGGAATTTCTTTGCCTTTCCGGTTCCGGCAAACAGGATATCCAGTCCATAGTCGGATTTCGTGATGATATCGGAAATCTCACATTTTTCGTCAATATAATCAATGATTCCCGGCTTGTTTTCCTCGGCTCCGAGGTATTTCTGCAAGCTCTTTCGTGCAAGGTCCATATCGAGAAGCGCAACCTTTTTTCCGCTTTGCGCGATGGACAAAGCAAGATTATACGATACCGTGGTTTTTCCTTCGCCGGGATACGAGCTTGTTACGGCAACAAGCTTTTGTTCGTGGCGGTCAAGATGGTTGACGACACGCCGTTTCAGGTATCGGAATGCCTCGGAAAAGCCGGCGTGCTTTTGTGAAATTGTGACCATGGTCTCGGCGTTGTTCTTACGCTTTTTGACGTTGACCCACGGAACTTCAACAAGACATTTCTGGTTCAGCTTCTTTTTGATGTCGTCACGCTGGCGTACGGTGTTCCTTGTCAGCGCATAGACCGCCATAATCAGGAACGCCAAAAGCAGTCCTGCCGCCACCGCAATCACAAGTTCTTTTTTACAGGAGAACGCGTTAGTCGGCTCGGTCGGCATTTTCGGCTTTGTAAAAATCGACATCTGCGTTTCACCGATGATATATTGGGCAAGTCTCGGATAGTTTTCGATGACGGCTTCAAGAATGTTGTAAGCATCGTCAGGCGAAGAGCTGGTAACGGTAATCGTGAAAATCGGGGTCGATTCAACATTGTTTTCCGCCGAGATTGTGCCGTTCATCGCTGTGGCACCAAGTTCATCGTATAAAATCGATTTCATCGTCTCGCTGTTAATGATGTAACTGAAGGTTTTCGAAAGCTGTTCGGCGACTCCCGAATTATAATAAGAAGAAAAAGAGGAGGCACCCGAGGCGATGGAGCTTGTATTTTCCGCCGAAATCGAAAAAGAGGCCTGCGCGGTATAATAAGGCTTATAGTCCTTTTTGCAATAAGCGTAAGCGGCAACACAAAACACAGCGACAAAAATAACCGCTGTCCACCAAAACCGCTTGAACGCCTTAAAGAAGTCAACCAGAAAGACGTCGAGCTTTATAAAATCACCGATATAGGTTTCCTCTTCGGCTTCGGGAGATTTCTGCTGAGTGGTTTCGTCCTGCATTGAATACTCCGTTTCCTTTCCGACTGCTTCGGATTGTGCGCAGTCATATCGTTTTTGTAAAATCAGGCGTTCGAATAATAATAAGCGCCGTAGTTTTCGTATTTTTTCGACTTCGGAAGCTTATCCGGCAGCACGTCGCCTTGAATCGTTCGGTAATCGTTGAGAATACAGCCGGCAAAATACGCTTGCGAATCGGTAAGCAAATCGATCGTATCGTTGATTTCGGCAATATACGTCTTATCCTGTCTTACGATAAGAATGGACGAATCGACCAGATCGATGATGTTTTCCGCGTCGGCCGTCAGCGACATCGGCGGCGAGTCGATGATGATATAATCGTACGCATCATAAATCGTTTCTATCATCTGAGAAAACCGGCTTCCGCCCAGAAGCTCGAAGGCAAACTGATAGCTGTTTCGTCCGTCAATAATGCTCAGTCCGCTTGCCGTGTCTTTCTTGATGATGTCCTCCAGTTCCGCCTTTCCCAGAAGATAGTTTCCGAATTCATTATACGAGGTATTGATGGCGGGATTGAACGTCTTATAAACCGACGGCCTTCGAAGGTCAATATCAATCAGCATCGTCTTATATCCCTTTTTCGCAAGGTTGAGCGCAATATTCGTTGAAACCGTTGTCTTTCCTTCGTGCTCGTCAACACTTGTAATCAAAACGCTCCTGATGCCTCTTGAGCTCTTCAGGTATTCGATCTTTGTCGAGATCCGGTTGATTCCTTCGACAAAAGCATAGCTGCAAAACGGATTTAAGATGTTGATCCGAAGCGGCTGTTTATTCTTCTTGCTGATTTCGATCATCTGACGGCTCGGTTTTTCGTGGTAAATCGTGCCGAACAGACCGCCGTCAACATATTGCTCGATGTCGCTTTGCTGTTTGACCGTATCTCTGAGAAACGAGAAAAATGCCAGCAAAAGCGCCACAACAGCCGAAAAGGCAATTCCGGCAAAAACCGCTTTTTCAGAAGCCGAAACGGTATTATTCGGCGAAGTCGCAACCGCCGGAGCCTTTAAAACATTGATATAAACGTCCTGAAAGACATTTTGGGCAAAAACATTTTCATAGTTGTCCAGCACGGCAACAATGGTTTTATGCGAATCCACCGGCGATCGGCTCACCGCACTGATCGTAATAAGATTCGTTTCGGGAACCACCTGAGCCGAAATATTCGCCATATTGAAATCATGGACGTTTTCGTTGATGATTTTTGCCATAACATCGCTTTTGAATATGTTCTGAAAAATTTCTGCAATTTCGATCGTCTTTGTGATATTCGACGTGATATAGCCGTTCGAGTCCCGTACATTGACCGCAACGGTGGTACTGCTCTGATATGTCGGCTTATAGACATAGCCGTAATAGGTTTTTGTTCCCCAGAAGCCGATCAGAAAAGCAAGAACGATCACCCAGAAATTATACAGTATATCCATTAAGATGGTATACAGATTGATGTTGGAAAGCTTGATTTCTTTCATCGGTTCTTTTCCTCACATATTACGATCATTCGTTCTCTTGTTATTCTTGTATATTTATCGCTCTTGTTGCCGTTTTTATCTTCCCGGACAAAAAGGTTGAACCAGATATCATAGGTTCCCGGCTTTGACAGATTCAAGGCGGAATCGTCGATTTCAATTCTTCCATCCGAATAGGTTTTTCCTCTGTATGTGATGCTGTTGACCATCTTTTTAAAATCGGGCTTTTTATCTCCGACCTTCAGCATAAGAAGATGGTTCCCGATATTGATCCGGTAATTGTTATCGATGGAATAAGAATCCACTCGGACGGCGTCTATGGTCCATCGGTAAATAAAGCCCTTGCTGTTGCTGACTTTAAAGTTGATCGGCACACGGCTGTTATCATTATCTTCATCGTTGACTACGACCGACAGACGGTCGGTAATATTTCCGTCAAACTTATCCTTGACCGAAGCACTGCCTGTAACATTGATTACCGAATCGCTCGCAAAAACAAGGTCATCGGCAAGATAAAGCGTTGGTGCTTCATAATCGGTAAATACAATTTTCACGCTCTTTTTGGCAACATTGTTGTCGTTATCTGCCACGCAAAACGTGACGTTTGACTCGCCCTCACTGATAAACTGTGAAATGCTTTCAATAAACACCTTACCGGTAAGATCGCCGTCCTTGGTGTCCGTCGCCTTGACGTGCTTTAACAGTTCCTCGTCGCTTACGTCACATTTCGCTTTGATCACTTCGGTATCAACCGTAATTTCGGGTTTTGTTGTGTCGAATTTCACGCTTACACGAAACGTCACCGTCAGAATCAGCACAGCGGCAAACAGTACGGCAACAAGCACACGCAAAAAACGCATTCCATCCACTCCTTAATAAGTTACAATTTCATCACGAATCACTCTGAGAGGGTTCTCGTTAAAAATCCGGTTCACATACTTCATACCGAGCCGGTATGTCAGCATCTCATGAGCCTGCTGCATTTCAGGCGTCCTCTGATACGGACTGTGGCAGTCGCTTGCCACAAAATGTACCAAGTGATTATCCAGAAGCCACTTCGAAAGCCGCTGCGCCTGCGGTCCGTATTTTCCCAAAGGACT
>JALEYA010000147.1 GCA_022779945.1 Oscillospiraceae bacterium
TCTGGCTTTCAGGTCGGCAATCGAAGTGGCAAGGCAGAAAACGGCCATGATTTCCGTTGCCACCGTGATGTCAAAGCCATCCTCACGGGGTGTGCCGTTGATTCTTCCGCCGAGTCCGTCCGTAATGAAACGAAGCTGACGGTCGTTCATGTCCACACAGCGGCGGATGACGATCCGTCTTACGTCAACGCCTAATTCGTTCCCCTGCTGAATGTGGTTGTCAAGCATGGCGCAAAGAAGATTGTTTGCTGCGCCGATTGCGTGAAAGTCGCCCGTAAAATGAAGATTGATGTCCTCCATGGGGACAACCTGGGCGTAGCCGCCGCCTGCCGCGCCGCCTTTTACTCCGAAAACGGGACCGAGAGACGGCTCACGAAGCGCTACCATAACGTTCTTGCCGATTCTTTTCAGTCCGTCTGCAAGACCGATTGTCGTTGTTGTTTTGCCCTCACCTGCCGGAGTGGGGGTGATTGCCGTGACCAGAACAAGCTTGCCTTCGGGGCGATCGCTTTCGTTTAAAAGAGAAAGGTCGATTTTTGCCTTGTAATTGCCGTACTGCTCAACGTATTTTTGGTCGATTCCTGCCGTTTCGGCAATTTCGGTGATGTGTTTCATCTGGCACCCTTGGGCAATTTCAATGTCGGATAAATAAGCCATACTTCGTATTCTCCTTTTGTTTTCAATTAATGATGGAAAAGTCTCATCTTGGTGAACGCCATCACCATGCCGTACTTATTGCAGCAGTCGATGACCGCATCGTCACGGATGGAGCCGCCCGGTTCTGCGATATAGCTGACGCCGCTCTTTTTCGCTCTTTCGATGTTGTCGCTGAACGGGAAGAATGCGTCCGAGCCGAGCGAAACGCCGGTGATGGTGTCAAGGTAAGCTCTCTGCTCCTGGGCGGTGAACGGTTCGGGCTGTACGGTGAAGTATTTCTGCCAATTGCCGTCGGCGCAGACGTCCTCTTCGTTCTTGTTGATGTAGCCGTCGATGACGTTGTCACGGTCGGGACGCTTCAGTGTCGGCAAAAACGGAAGATTGAGAACTTTTTCGTGCTGACGAAGGAACCAGGTGTCGGCCTTGCCGCCGGCAAGACGGGTGCAGTGAACTCTTGACTGCTGACCGGCGCCGACGCCGATTGCCTGACCGTCTACTGCGTAGCAAACGGAGTTTGACTGGGTATATTTGAGGGTAATCAGCGCAATAATCAAATCTCTTTTTGCGCTTTCGGGAAGGGTCTTGTTTTCGGTTACGATATCCGAAAGCAGGGCTTCGTTAATTTCAAAGTTGTTCCGGCCCTGTTCAAAGGTGATGCCGTAAACCTGCTTTCTTTCGATGGGATCGGGAACATAATCCGGATCGATTTTCACAATGTTGTAGTTGCCTTTTTTCTTCTGCTTCAGGATTTCAAGTGCCTTGTCGGTGTAGCCCGGTGCAATCACGCCGTCGGAAACCTCACGCTTGATAAGAAGGGCGGTCGTTTCGTCGCAGATGTCGGAAAGAGCGATCCAGTCGCCGAACGAGCACATTCTGTCCGTGCCTCTTGCTCTTGCAAAGGCGCAGGCAAGGGGGGAGTCGTCAAGTCCTTCGATATCGTCCACAAAGCAGGCTTTTTTCAGCTTTTCGTCAAGCGGAAGTCCGACCGCCGCCGAAGTGGGGCTGACGTGCTTGAAGGAAGCCGCAGACGGAATGCCGAGTGCTTCTTTCAGTTCTTTGACCAACTGCCATGAGTTGAAGGCATCCAGGAAGTTGATATAGCCGGGTCTTCCGGAAAGGATTTCGATCGGAAGCTCACTTCCGTCTGCCATAAAGATTTTCGACGGCTTCTGATTCGGGTTGCAGCCGTATTTGAGTTCAAATTCTTTCATCATTTATCCGTTCCTTTCAAAAATTGGTTCGTGAAAAATCAGGTTGACTTGCTCAGATAACATCCGCACACTTATGGGCAGTCTGCACTTTTTGAATTTAGCTTCTTCTATATATCTACCTTTGCGCTAATGCCGCGTGGGCACTTACTTTCTTTCAGTCGCGAAAGAAAGTAAGCAAAGAAGCGCTCTTCCGAAGCGGGAAAACACTAAGTGGGGTCGCACTTGAGTTGTGTTAACTTGCTTGTACTCTCCTGCGTTTAGTTGCAAATTCAGGCTGTCTTACGCCTTCGTGCAGTTTTCAGATTATCACGAATCTTTCGTTGGTTCATTTTTCACTATTCATCATTCACTATTCACTATTCATTTAGGCGAGAAGCGCCGCTTTATACTTTCAGTTCCGATTTGATTTCTTCGCCGTTGTAGCGGTCAAGAATCGGGGCAATTACGTTCGCTAAGAATTCGTCAACTTGTGAAACGCTTCTGCCGATGTATTTTTTAGGATCAAGATGCGCTTCGATTTCCTCTTTCGTAAGCGGGAAAAGATCGTCCTGGGCAATACGGTCGATCAGGTCGTTCTTTCCGCCCTCAAGCTTGACCTTTGCGGCGGCGGCGTGCGAATGAACACGCAAAGCCTCGTGAAGCGCCTGTCGGTCTCCGCCTCGTTTGACCGATTCCATCATGATGTCCTCGGTCGCCATGAACGGAAGCTTGTCCATGACTCGTCTTGTTACCACCTTGTCGTAAACAACAAGACCGCTTGTGACGTTGATGTAGATGTTGAGAATCGCGTCAACGGCAAGGAACGCTTCGGCAACGGAAATACGCTTGTTGGCGCTGTCGTCAAGCGTTCTTTCGAACCACTGTGTGCCGGCGGTGATGCCGGGGTTGATGGAATCGATGATGACGTATCTTGCCAGTGCGCAGATTCTTTCGCTTCTCATCGGGTTGCGCTTATAGGGCATGGCGGACGAGCCGATCTGATTTTTCTCGAACGGTTCCTCCATTTCCTCGAACGACTGCAAGATTCTCAGGTCGTTTGCAAACTTGTAAGCGCTTTGCGCAAAGCCGGAAAGCACGGAAAGGAAGTAAGCGTCCACCTTTCTTGAATAGGTCTGACCCGAAACGGGAACGCAGCCGGAAAAGCCCATATCTGCGGCGATGAGTGCCTCAAGCTTTTTGATTTTCTCTTCGTCACCCTCAAAAAGCTCCATGAAGCTTGCCTGCGTGCCGGTGGTGCCTTTCTGACCTAAAAGCAGAAGGCGAGAAAGCTGATATTCAAGGTTTTCGATGTCCTGCGACAGCTCGTACATCCAAAGAGTGGCTCTCTTGCCGACGGTGGTCAGCTGAGCCGGCTGAAGATGTGTATAGGCAAGGCAGGGGAGAGCCTTGTATTGTTCAGCGAAGGCGGAAAGGTTTTTGAGTACCTGTGCCGCTTTTTTGAGTACGATTTTGGAAGCCTCACGAAGAATGATGACGTCGGTGTTGTCGCCGACATAGCAGGAGGTTGCACCGAGATGAATGATGCCCTTGGCTTTCGGGCACTGCTGACCGTAGGCGTAAACGTGACTCATGACGTCGTGGCGGACAATGCGCTCTCTTTCTTCGGCAACGTCAAAGTTTACGTTGTCTTTGTTGGCTTCAAGCTCGGCGATTTGCTCGTCGGTGATGTCGAGCCCGAGCGCTTTTTCCGCCTTGGCAAGGGAAATCCACAGTCTTCTCCATGTACGGAACTTGAAGTTGTCGGAAAAAACGTGCTGCATTTCTTCGCTTGCGTAGCGGGTGGATAACGGGGAAATATAAGAATCTCTGTTCATGTTTACCCTCCGGATTATTTATTCTTATTGATCATTCGGCTTTCGGTTTCGCCGCTTTCAAGGTCAATGAAACGGGTATAAAGCGAAATCTTGTTGCTTTCGTCAAGATTGTCCCAGATTTCGGCGGTGAAGGCATCAAGGTCGTTGCCGATCTTCACTCTTTCCGGTTCCCCCTGGAAGGTCGGAATCGGGTTGCCGTCACAGACGTAGGTGTGAATAAAATGACCGAGACCGGGAAGCGAGGGATAGGAGAAATAATACCGGTTGCAGGCTGTGCCTTCGGCGTCGGCGGACTTTAAGATGCTCATGCGGTAAGAGAAGTCTCCGTTTTCGAATTTGAGCATACCGCTGATTCTCGGGGTGAAGTTCGGCTTGTCCGGCTCAAACTCACGGGTGTTGAGTGCATGAGCGAAGCCCTTGCCCTGCTTGACAAAATCGTAAATCGTATCGGTCTGGTCGCCGTTTGTGACGATGAGCTTGTTTTCAAACTGACGTAAAGCGGCGTAGATGATAAGAGTGGGGTCTTCCACCTTCGAAGCGTCAAACGGCTCGGTGAAAACGGCACCGTCCTTTTCGGTGAAAATGCGGTTGCGGCTGTTTTCGCTTCTGCCCATGATGAAATAAGCGACAGCGGCTTTTGTGCCGTCCTCGGTCTTACCGATGATGATGCCTCTGCCGACATAGGAGTTGCCGAAAAGGCGATCTTTGATTGAATTGATTTGATAGATATCCATTTTATTTTCCTCTTTCTTATTCTGTTTTCAGCTTCATAAGAAGCGGGATGATCAGCGAGCCTGCCGTATTGCCCAAAACGACAAGGACAATATAAACGGCGGCTTCAAGGGTAAAAATGCGGGCGAGCGCAAAATAGTACATATCGGCAATTGAATGTTCAAAGCCGCTTAAGATGAATACCGGAATGGCAAACAGAATGCCGACGATGCTGTTTCTTTTCTGATACACCCAGACGGCGATATACATCAGGATTCCGCAAAAGATGCCCCGGATAAAGGTCTGTCCGGCGGTCTGCGTCAGCTTTGCCGTACAGACGGCTGCGGCGGCTTCCACCGTTTTCGGAACGCCTGCGCCGGCAAGCAGTCCGAAAAGAACACAGGCAATTGTGTTGCCCAAAAGACCCGTCAGAAGCACGGCGATGTCTTTCTTTTTGTGGTTTTCGACGATCAAACCGATCTTGCCGGTGTAAAGCGAAAAGCCGAAAAAGCAGATCGTCAGAAGTGCTACGCAGAAAAGAACCGCACCGACGTATTTATTGTCGCACGAAAGATAGACCGTACCGCCCAAAGCGATACAGATTCCGGCAAGAATGCCTTGTGCTGTGCCCGACACGGCAAGCGGAGTTTTCCTTTTCATAATTACTTTGTACCCTGTGAGCTTTCTTTTCGGATAACGTCATGTGCGCCGCCCTCAACGATGCTGGTTGCGGAAACGAGGGTCAGCTTGGCTTTTCTCTGAAGCTCTTTGATGGTCAGTGCGCCGCAGTTGCACATGGTGGACTTGACCTTGCTTAACGTGCGGTCAACGTTGTCCTTTAACGGGCCGGCATACGGAACGTAGGAGTCAACGCCCTCCTCGAACGAAAGCTTTCTGTCGCCGCCGAGGTCGTAACGCTGCCAGTTTCTTGCTCTGTTGGAGCCTTCGCCCCAGTATTCCTTGACGTAGGAGCCGCCGATGAACATTTTTTCTGTCGGGCTTTCGTCAAAGCGAGCGAAGTATCTTCCGAGCATGACAAAGTCTGCGCCCATCGCAAGAGCGAGCGTCAGGTGGTGGTCGTAAACGATACCGCCGTCCGAGCAGACGGGAACATATACGCCGGTTCTTTCATAGTATTCGTCTCTTGCCTTGCAGACCTCAATAAGAGCCGTTGCCTGGCCTCTGCCGATGCCCTTGGTTTCTCTTGTGATGCAGATGGAGCCGCCGCCGATACCGACTTTTACAAAGTCTGCGCCGCTTTCGGCAAGGAACAGGAAGCCTTCCTTGTCAACAACGTTACCGGCGCCGACCTTGACGGTGTCGCCGTAGTTTGCACGGATATAGTCGATCGTCAGCTTCTGCCATTCGGAAAAGCCTTCCGACGAGTCGATGCAAAGCACGTCTGCACCGGCATTGACAAGAGCCGGAACTCTTTCGGCGTAGTCACGGGTGTTGATACCGGCGCCGACAACGTAACGCTTATGAGAATCCAGAAGCTCGTCCGGGTTCTGCTTATGGGATTCATAGTCCTTGCGGAAAACGAAGTAGAGAAGTCTGCCGTCCTCGCTGACAATGGGAAGGGAGTTGAGCTTGTTATCCCAGATAATGTCGTTCGCTTCTGCAAGGGTCGTACCCTCTTTGGCGGTGACAAGCTTTTCAAGCGGCGTCATAAAGGAGCTGACCTTTTCGGTCTTATCCATACGGCTGACACGGTAGTCACGGCTTGTTACAATGCCGACAAGCTTGCCGTTCGAGGTGCCGTCGTCCGTTACGGCAACGGTGGAGTGACCCGACTTTTCCTTAAGAGCCAGCACATCGGCGAGCGTTGCGTCGGGGGTGATGTTCGAATCGCTCGGAACAAAGCCGGCTTTGTAAGCCTTTGCCCTTGCGACCATTGCCGCCTCGTCTTCTATGGACTGTGAGCCGTAGATAAAGGAAACGCCGCCGCTTTTGGCAAGAGCGACTGCGAGTCTGTCGCCCGAAACCGACTGCATGATAGCCGAAACCATCGGAATGTTCAGCTCGATGGCGGGCTTTTCCCCTTTTTTGTACTTGACAAGAGGCGTTTTGAGCGAAACGTTCGCCGGAATGCACTCGCTTGAAGAATACCCGGGAATCAGCAGGTATTCGTTAAAGGTATGGGACGGTTCGTTGATGTAGGTTGCCATGACATATCATCCTTTCGAAATATAATAGACTTAAATCAGTGTGACCTATAAAATAAGGGCAGTCTTTTACTGAATCGGAAAAGACTGCCCAGACGGTCGGCATTTGAAAAAATATTCTGCTCCCTCGTGGTTTTCCCACAAATCCGTCAGTCACAGAACACTCTTATGAACTTGATAAAATTATAGTACACATCGGTCACAAAGTCAATCAACTTTTTTCATCATATAGCGCTTCTTTCGGCAAAAAATCTTGTTGAAAAAGTCAAAAAAATCCGAATCTGTCTGTTTGTCCTTTTCAGACTGATAAATTCGGTGCATTTGTTGACAGAAAAGCCGAAAACTGGTAGAATATACCTACTATATTATATGGAGATGATGACGTTGAAAAAAGTATTATCCATTCTCGTCTGTGCCGCTATGCTTTTGTCGGTTCTCTGCGTTTCCGGCTTTGCGGCGGACATAAAGGTTGAACAGCCCTTTGACGCCGGTGTGCTCGGCTGCGAAAGGCTTCGTATTCCGGCACTTTTAACCCTCAATGACGGCTCGGTTCTCGCCGCTGCCGACCTTCGTTACAATCACGGCTCGGACTCGCCGCAAAACATCGACACCGTTGTTGCGGTTTCCAAGGACGGCTATACCGGCTGGGAATATACCGTGCCCAATCACTTTGATGACTGCGCCGACGGTACGACCGACAAAAACAGCGCTTCGTTTATTGATCCTGCTGTGATTCAGTCAAAGACAACGGGAAGAATCTTCCTTGTTACGGACGCGTTCCCCTCGGGCGGCGGCTATCCGACCGCCAAGACCGGCACGGGCTTTGTTACCGTTGACGGCGTGAAGCGTCTTGCATTGACCGACAGCGACAATATTGCTTCTTTCAAGAACTTTAATTTCTACATCGCCGACTATGAAAACGGCTTTGCTCCCGTTATGACGCTTTCGGGCGAAAAGACCGCCTATACGGTCGATGCCGAATACCGTCTTTACAAAAACGGCGAAGCCATCTACTGCGATCAGCTCGGATCTGACGGCACCAAGGTTCAGCAGACTGTCTTTTCAACCAACGCCGACCTTACGGTTTACCTGACCTGCTATCTCTGGATGCGTTACAGCGACGACAACGGCAAGACCTGGAGCGCACCCGTCATTCTTTCCGAACAGATCAAAAACGACAAGGAAAGCTTCCTCGGCATCTGCCCGGGCAGAGGGTTTGTGACCGAAGTTGACGGAAAAGAACGTATCCTTTTTGCCGTTTACGATAACTGCGGCGGCAAGGAAAATGTCAGCACGATTTATTCGGACGACAATGGTGTAACCTGGAAAAGAGGTACCGAAACCGAGTGTAAATGTGCTATAGGCAAGACAAGTGAATCGCAGATCGTTGCGCTTCCCGATGGCACGCTTCGTATGTTCGCCCGCAACGCTTATGACTTTGTCGCTTATGCCGACAGCCGTGACGGCGGCGTATCATGGACAACCTTCCAGGCTGACCTTGATCTCAAGGCGAACGGAAACTGTATGCTTTCGTTTATCAACACTTCAAAAGAGACGGACGGCAAAAAAGTCGTTCTCGGCTCATTCGCTTCGGATACCGAATCAAGAGCGGACGGCGTTATCAGACTCGGCTTAGTCGGCGAAAACAACGACATCGACTGGATCACCACCTATCACATCAACAAAGGCTTCTTTGCCTATTCCTGCCTGACCGAGCTTTCGGACGGCAATATCGGCATTCTTTACGAGGACGAAGCGGCGCACATTTCGTATATGGTGCTTACCGTTTCGGATTCGGGTGAGCTTTCCGAGCTGAACGGAAACAACATCGACTATCAGTACAACCCGGATTTCTGGCGCAAGCTTCTTGACGCGATCAAGGAAATCATCGTCAAGCTTCAGGTTCTGTTCGACGTAATATAATCAGGTTTCAAAACGCAAAAGAGGTAAAAAATGACGAAAAGACTTCTTGCGCTTATAATGGCGCTTTCCTGTGTGTTTTCGCTGCTGTTTTGTGTTCCTGCATCGGCTGTGCATTATCAAGATGATTTTTCGGCGGGTGAAAGCCGGAAAGCGGCGGCGTCCCTTGCGGTGAAGCTGTCCGCGACAACGTATGAATACACCGGTTCGGCAATTACGCCCAAGGTAAAGGTCACCTACGGCGGCAAAACGCTGAAAAACGGCACGGACTATACGGTCAGCTATACTGCGGGCAGAAAAAATGTCGGCCGATACAGCGTTAAGGTCACGCTCAAGGGCAGGTACAAAGGAACAAAGACCGTATATTTTTATATCGTACCGAAAAAACCGACCATCCTTTCGGTCACGGCCGGCAACAAAAGTGTCACCGTCAAATGGAAAGCCGTCTCTGCACAGGCTGACGGCTATATTCTTGAATACAGCACGTCAAGCAGCTTCAAGAACGCGAAAAGTGTGACGATAAAAGGTAAGAGCACAACTTCGAGAACCCTTTCCGGGCTTGCCAACGGTCAGAAGTATTATTTCAGACTGAAGGCCTATAAGATTGTTTCTCTCAACGGAAAGTATGTGACGTATCGGTCGTATGCTTCCGCCGCCAGGTATGCCGTACCCTCCGCCGCGACCGGTCAGCAAATCACGGTTATCATCAAC
>JALEYA010000168.1 GCA_022779945.1 Oscillospiraceae bacterium
GGACAAGCTTCAGCCCGGCACCGTTCTTTCGGGGAAAATCGACTTTCAAAAGCGGTTTTCCGACATGCAGCAGCATTCGGGCGAGCATATTTTTTCGGGAATCGTTCATTCACTTTACGGCTACGACAACGTCGGCTTTCACTTGGGAAGTGAAACGGTCACGCTTGATTTCAACGGCCCGCTTACAAAAGATGATGTCTGTAAAGTAGAAAGGCTTGTCAACAAAGCGGTGTGGGACAACAAGGAGATTCACGTTTTCTTCCCGACTGAGGAGGAAAAGAAAGAGATCCGCTACCGCAGTAAAAAGGAGGTTGACGGTCCGCTCAGGCTCGTTGAGATTCCCGGCGTCGATATTTGCGCCTGCTGTGCGCCGCACGTCAGAAGAACGGGCGAAATCGGCTTGATTGAGGTTGTGAAATTCGAAAAGTATAAGGGCGGCACAAGGCTTTTCATTCTTTGCGGCGAGCGTGCGCTTTGTGATGTCCGAAAGAAGCTTGACGAAAACCACGAGGTCGCAGCGCTCCTCAGTGCCAAGGAGACCGAAACGGCAGCGATGGTGGGAAAACTGAAAGCGGACAACGCCGACCTGTCTTACCGACTCGGGGGCGCAAAGCTTGAAAAACTGAAAAATCTTGCACAGTCGATGGGCGAAAGCGAAAGAAACATTGTGTTCTGTGACCTTACGGAAAATGATATGATTCGTGAATATGCGAATCTTTTAAGCGATAAAAGCCGAGACTTCTCTGCGGTATTCGGCGGAGAAAACGGGAACTATAAATTTGTAATGATCTCCAAAAGCGGCTTCGACCTCGATTCGCTTTGTAAAAAACTGCGGGAAGCCTTCGGCGCAAGAGGCGGCGGAAGAAACGGCATTGTGCGGGGCTCGGTTCCGGCAGGCGAGGAAGAAATCCGGAAAGTACTGGAACAGTAAGCTGCATTTGCCCGAGGAAACGCAAAAAGCGGCCAATGCTGCGGCGCGTTTCTTGCCTGATACACGAATCAATCATATAATAAAGTCAGCAGTAAACGCTGACTTTCTTTTTTTGAGGTGTACACAGGGGAAAACGAAACAAAGCTGACGGTGTCACGCCGGGCGTTAAGAAGCGGATGACCGACTATCAAATATCAGACAGATTGTACGGCTTCTGAATGTGAACCATGACGATCTGTTTGAAGACGGCGAAGTATTGGATATCTCGGTTACGGATGAGTTTATCGAAATCCGAAGACTCAGCAGAAGAATCACGGGAAAGAAATCTCAAATCGGCGGTTTTCTGTTCACCGACTGCGGTGCTATGAAACAGTAAAAAAGACAGATGATTCTACTTTTATATAATTTTAAACAATACTATTGACTTAAAGTGATATGTGTGATATTATATGGATAAAAGAGGACAATCGGAGGGATGAAAATGCTGAATACGACAAAAGGTTTTACGGCGGGAGCGGTTCTGTCTGTTCTTGCTTCACTGATATTGTATCAAGTTGTGGGCTTTCAGGAAACTTATGATATGGGATATAGCATGATAGTGTTTCTGCTGTATCCGGCTCGTCTTTGTCTTGTTTTCGGTATCCTTTTCACTGTGCTTGCTATATTGGTTTATAAAGGAAATGTCGATATCAAGAAGCTGAAAAAGCCGCTTGTTTCCGCTGTTTCGGTTGCCTGTGCTGTTTGTATTGCCGTTTGCGGCTATGCGTACAGCACCGCTTATACACAGTTTACTTTGGATGACAGTTTCAAGAATATGCCGCAGAATGTACAGGAGATGTTTCCGTATTTTTACAAAAACAACACTGATTTCAGTCGATATGATGTGGAATATTCGCATTTCGGCGGAACGGATTACCTTTACATCTTCGGAGCGGGTAACTATAAGGCGGAATATCTTACAAGCACCAGTCCGTTTTTGAATCTTCAGTTCTTGATGGAAAAAATCATTATCACACCGTTTAATGAGTCTGGTATGGAGGTTGTCGCTGACGGAATAGAAAAAGAAGTTGACGGTGTAAGCCTGATTTCCAACGCTGACGCAGACGATTACGCAGTACGTATTGACGGGTTTTTCCACACGTTTTACGTTTCGCTTACGAATGCTAGAGTATATGAAACAAGCCTTGAAGATTTTGAGAAAATGGCGGTCAAGCAGTACGGACTCATCCGGCAAGCGGTAAAAGACGGAGTGTTTTCAGACGACAGTATCTGGCCTGACTATTCCGGATACGAATAAAAAACACGGGAGCCGAAACTCGACTCCCGTCATTTTTGTTTTCAGTCTTTCCGTCACGGCTGAACCGATTCCGCGGGGGAATAGCATCCCTTTGGTGCAAGAAAAACCCGCAACCGCAACTATTCGCTATTCATTCTTCACTATTCACTAATCAATATACAGGTCCCGAATTCCGTCAAGCGCACGGATGGCTGAGATCGTCATATTCAACGATTCCTCGTCACTTGGGAATATAACCGCCTTTAAAACGATGGAGTCGCTTTTGCGCTTAGTCGGTGAGCTGTCGGCATAAAGCACCTCAAGCGAATGAAGCGAACCGCCGTAACGCTTGACAATGGCACCGATGTCCGCCGCCTGCTTGGACATATTTTCCGCTTCGATATAAAGGTTTTTCGAGCGGTTGTTCTTTGCAATGATCTTTTTGAAGGTGTTAAGCGTCAGATAAATGACAATCGTTGCAACAAGTGCACCCGTGTAATACCCCGCACCGATGGCAAGACCGATACACGAAACCGCCCAAAGGCTTGCAGCGGTCGTCAGTCCTTTGACAGAAAAGCCCTCCCGTAAAATCGTACCGGCGCCCAAGAAACCGATGCCGCTGATGACCTGCGCACCGAGACGGGTGGGGTCAAATGTACCGAGTCCCTGGTATTCCTGAAAAACGTATTTCGACGTCATCATAACAAGCGCCGAACCGACGGCAACCAGAATGTGGGTACGGAAACCCGCCGGTCTGTGTGAGTGCTCACGCTCAAAGCCTATAAAGCCGCTTAAAACGATGGCAAGAAAAAGCTTGATGATGGCATCAATGGCGTACTGAACCTGATCGTTTGCATAAACCGCGAGAAAGAAGTTTTTCACTGCTTCCAATAAAAGGTCGCCTCCTTCCTGATTTTGAATGTAATAACTAATTATATCACCTATTTCACAATAAATCAAACCAAATACAATAATTTCTATAAAAATTGCAATAATATGATTGGAAAAATTTGTCGAAAGCTGCGGTTTTTCGTTTTTTCATCATTTAGTCCTTGATTTATCCCTGCGGTTTGATGTATAATCATACTGTATAATTTTATATTTGCGAAAGGACACGACTCATGGACAGAAATAAAGTGAAACTGAATATAGGCGGTGCCGAATATTCCATTCTTACCGATGATGACGCATCGTATGCAATTGCTTTGGGCAAGGAAGTCGATCTTGCACTTGACAAGATCATGAAAGAAAATCCCCGCCTTTCGATGACGCAGGCGGCGGTTATGCTTGCGTTAAGCTATGCTGACGAATACAAAAAGACCAGCACCTCCGCAGAACATCTTCGTGAACAGATCAAGGATTACCTTGACGATGCTTCGGACGCGAAAAGCAAGGCGGACTGGGCAAGAAGAGAGGCCGAAAAGGCAAAGCGCGATCTTGAAGATTCCAAGCTTGAAGTCGAAAGACTCCGTGCCCAGCTTTCTTCCGTTCTCGATCAGATCGGCAAAAAGAAATAATGGCTGAAAGAACCGAAATTCTCGCCCCCGCAGGCTCTTTTGAATGTGTCAAGGCCGCTGTGCGCTCCGGTGCCGATGCGGTATACCTCGGCGTAAAAAGCTTCAATGCCAGAAGAAATGCCGATAATTTCACCGACGACGAGCTGAAGCAGGCTATCGAATACTGTCATGCCTGCTCGGTCAAGGTGCATATTACGTTGAACACGCTTGTGGGCGATGAGGAGCTTGAATCGGCTTTGCAGGTGATAAAGCACGTTTGCTCGCTTGGCGCAGACGTGCTTATTTTGCAGGATCTGGGTCTTGCCGCACTTGCGAAAGAAGCCGCGCCCGGGATTTTGCGCCATGCATCGACGCAAATGTCGGTTCAGACCGTAAGCGGAATTGAGCTGCTGCGGTCACTCGGCTATTCGACGGTGGTGTTACCGAGAGAACTCAATCGTGAGGAAATCGTCAATATCAGAAAAAATACCGACATGCGGCTTGAAATGTTCGTGCACGGTGCTTTGTGTATGTGTGTTTCGGGTCAGTGCTATCTGAGTGCTATGCTCGGCGGAAGAAGCGGAAACCGGGGGCTTTGTGCTCAGCCGTGCCGTCTTGCGTTTGCCGCCGGAAACGGAACGGGTCATGATCTGAGTCTGAAGGACTTATCTCTTGCCGAAAAGGCGCAGGAGTTAAGAAGGCTCGGGGTCGATTCTCTGAAAATCGAGGGAAGAATGAAACGTCCCGAATATGTTGCCGCCGCCGTTACGGCTGTCAGGAATAATCTTTACGGGAAGGACGACGAAGAAATTCTGTCCTCTCTCAGAGCCGTTTTTTCCCGGTCAGGTTTTACCGACGGATATTTTCAAAATCAGCTCGGAAGGGAAATGTTCGGAACACGCACAAAGCAGGACGTGACGTCCGCCAATGAAAAGGTGCTCTCCTCTCTCCGGCGGCTTTATGATAAGGAAGCGGCAAGAGTGCCGGTGCGTTTTCTTCTGACTGTTTTAAAAGACGAGCCGGTCACGCTGTGTGCTTCATCAAACGGAAAATCGGTCTTTTCCGACAGCGGATACATCCCTGAATCGGCAAGCGGAAAGCCTCTTGATGAAGCTTCGCTGAAAGACCGTATTTCAAAATGCGGCGGTACTGTATTTTATGCCGAGGAATGTGAAATTGAGCTTGACGAAGGGCTGTTTGTCCCGGCAAGTGTCATCAATTCACTTCGCCGCGATGCTTTGGAAAAACTGGAAAACGCTTTATCGTCTGTAAAGCCAATCACCTTTACAGGACAAACCCTTGCAATTCCCGAACATGAGGTTTCTTCACCGCTTTCGTTCAACGTAAGAATTGCTTCGGCTTCTCAGATTCCGAAAAATTTTGACAATGTGGAAAACTTATATATTCCTCTTGTTAATATGGAAAAAACTGTTGAAAAGTTGCAAAACTCTGCTGTAAACATCGGAATTGAGGTGCCGAGAGGCATTTTCGGCAAGGAAGCTTATGTGGAAACTCAGCTGAAAAAGGCGAAACAGCTCGGAATCAGAACCGCTTACTGCGGTACGCTTGACGCGGTTGCAATCGCAAAAAAAGCGGGTCTTGACATTCATGCCGGCTTTTCGATGAACGTGTATAACAGCCTGAGTGTGCGCGTTCTTGAGCAACTCGGTGTAAAGGTAATCACCTTGTCACCTGAATTGACGCTGACACAGGCGGCAAAAATCGGCTTCGGTGCAAAACGGGGCATCATCGCTTACGGAAGACTGCCTTTGATGCTCACGAGAAACTGCCCAATCCAAAACGGCAGGAGCTGTGACGAATGTAAAAGCAGAAGTTTTCTTACCGACAGAATGGGCATTCGTTTCCCTGTCATGTGTAACATGGGCACGAGCGAAATACTCAATTCCCGTCCGATTTATCTTGCCGACAGGTTGAAAGAAATCAGAAACATGGACTTTATCACCCTTTACTTCACCCGTGAAAGTGGGGAGGCGGTCGATCGGATTCTTGACGCTTACCGAAAGGGAAAAGCCGCAAAGGGTGAATTTACAAGAGGGCTTTACTACCGCGGGGTAGAATAAAGGAATAGACAAGAGGAAAAAGTGAAGAGGTCGACGGTTCGCTTTTTCTTAACGAAAGGAAGGATCACAGTGGCAAAACGTCAGGATTATCTTACTTGGGACGAATATTTTATGGGTATCGCCATGCTTTCGTCTTACCGTAGCAAGGACCCGAACACCCAGGTCGGCGCATGTATTGTCAACGACAAAAACAAAATCATGTCTGTCGGATACAACGGCTTACCGACCGGCTGCAGTGACGATGAATTCCCATGGGAGCGTGAGGGCGAGGCCTACGATACAAAATATCCGTATGTCTGTCACGCCGAACTGAACGCAATTTTAAATAATGCCGGCGCCAATCTTGCCGGCTGTCGGATTTATGTTGCGCTGTTCCCGTGCAACGAGTGCGCGAAAGCGATCATTCAGTGCGGAATCAAAGAGGTCATTTATATTAGTGACAAATATGCTGACACGCCGATGGTAAAAGCGTCGAAGCGAATGTTCAATGCGGCGGGTGTAAAGCTTACGAAAATCAAGCCGAGACGGGATACGCTGATGATTGATTTCCGGGAAGAGAAGATATAAGCTGCTTTAATATTATTGAATATTATGTTCATGGTTTGTTCACACTCTCACGATAAATATAGCTTAATGCTGTGTTAAAATTTTCGTAATATAATATTTCGTTGTTTCGCACTTTTAAGTTTTTAGCTATCAGAGAGGATGTTTATTATGTCATATTATGCAAAATGTTGGTTCGATTATAAAACGGTTGTCGTTTCCGGCGCATCAAGCGGAATCGGCAAGGGACTTGTAAAAAGACTGATTAACGACCATTGCTGCAACGTTATCGGAATCGCACGAAACGAAAAGAAAATGAAAGCACTTGTTGAAGAGCTCGGCGATAAAGGCGACCGCTTTTTCACCTACAGTCTTTTTGACGTTTCGATGGAAGAAAACTGGAAAAAATTTGCCGCTGAGCTTGAGGAAAAAGGAATCATTCCCGATATTATCATCAACAACGCCGGTATTCTTCCGAAGTTTGATAAGTTCCTGAATTATACGATGGACGATATCAATAAAGCGATGCAGATCAATTTTTATTCCTGCGTATACTCGATGAGAGCCATGGTGCCGATTATTTTGAATTCTCCCTCGGCTGCGCTTGTTAACGTGGCTTCCTCGGCGGCTTTGTGCTCGCTCGCCGGTACGTCGATTTATTCGGCAAGCAAGGCGGCGCTCAAGAGTATGACGGACGCCGTCAGAGAGGAATACAGAGGAAGACTTTATGTCGGACTTGTTTGCCCGGGCTTTACAAAGACGGATATTTTCCACAACCAGAAAGAGGTTAAAAACAGCACCAGCGAAAAGGCTTTGCAGATGGTCAGCACGGACTGCGATAAAATGGTTGATATGATTATCGAGGGCATGTGGAAAAAGAAGTCCGACATGGTATTCGGCTCGGATGCTAAGATGATGGACATCGGTACAAAGCTGATGGGAGTCGGAATTCCGATGGTTGCAAACGTTGTCATGAAGATTTCAAAGCTTGAACTGTTTGAGGATATTTATTCGGACGACAGCGATGCGGTCAAGGCGGCAATAAGAGCGGCAAGAAGAAATGTAAGATAAAAATATTCAGGAGCAATCAAAAATGGTTGCTCCTGCTTTTTTGTGTGATAAGAATGACAGCGTCTGCTATTTCACAGACGCTGTTTTGTTTTTGTTGTTTTATATAAGGTCAAGGCTGAAGGTGACGTCAACATTTTCGCCTTTGACAAAGTTTCTCATGGAGAATGTGACCTCATCGTCATAAACTTCAACGATATAGCCGACATACTTGCCGATTCCGCCGAAATCGTTGCCCTTGGTGTAGGTCGGAAGATTGACGCTGTAAACGCTCTCGGAAAGCTCGCATACGGATTTTTCATAATAGCCGTCGTGAAGATGACCGTTGATGAAAATGACATTCTTATGGTTGGTGAGAATTTCTCTTACCTGTTCGGACTGATCGCCGAGGTCACCGGTTTTCCATACGTCGGGAAGTCCGTGGGTGTTTTTCAGCGGCTGATGGCAGATAACGAAAGCCGGAAGATCCTCGGCTTCGGCTTTTGCAAGCTCATCATCAAGGAACTGAAGCTGGGTGTCGGAAAGATAGGCTCTTTCGAATTCCTGCTTTTCCGTACCGAGAACGATGAATACGCCGCCGTCCATCTTGTAGGAGTAATAAGGCTTGCCCTCGGTATCGATGTCAAGAAGCTTGTTCATCTCATCAGTGATCAGCTTGTTGTTCTTTTCATAGAAATTACGCGCGTCGTGATTGCCTGTGGAAAGAATGATCTTGTCAAAAGCGTCCTGGTTGTCAAGGACATCGAAAAGAGCCTTGTATTCGCAACCGAGACCGTTGTCGGCAAGATCGCCGGCAATGACGAGTGCATCAAGGTCAACACCGCTGTTTTTCACGTCATCGAAAACATTTGAAATCCGATAGGCGCGGAAGGAATCGGCATTGACGTGAATGTCGCTGATGGCCGCAAAGGCAAGCTCGGCATTTTCCGGATCCTTGAGAACAATCGGGTCGGCTGTTGACGGGCCGGCGATGATTCCCAGGGAAAGGAAAAGTGAAAGAAGCAAAGCAAAAAGCTTTTTGGCAAGGGTTGCAGTTAACATAATGTTTCCTCCGTGTTGTAAAATTATGAACATATTGTAATACAAAACCCGACGCAAGTCAAGACGAAATGACAATAAGTGCGCAATGTTAACAGTTCGTCAACAAGTCCGGGTTTCTTTCAGAGCGGAAGGTTATCAGACAGAAAAACCGCCGGAGAACCGATAAGACCGCCGACAAATTACCGACGGTCTTTGTTTGCAGTTTTCTATTAAAAATCCTCAAGTGTACTTTCAAAAGCCAGCCCGTACCAGGTGTCGCTGTTTTCAATTGCTTTATCGGTCACCTTCAGCGCAGCGTCAAGGGCTTTTTCAATGGTTTGCCCGGAAAGCAGACACGCAAAAAGAACACTCGAGAAGGTGTCGCCCGTTCCGCAGGTGACGTTCTTGTGTTTTCTCGAAAAAGCATACTGCACCTTGCCGTCCTTTAAGAATGCCGCGCCGATTTCTCTTTCGTTGAAGCTGACGCCCGTAATCATCGGAATTCGGCAGCCGAGAGCACGAAGCGAAAACAGCAGGTCACGGATATAGTCGCTGTCGTAGTTTTCGATGATCGGTTTTTTGCCCAGCAGCATTGCCGCTTCGGTGAGATTCGGCGTGATGACATCCGCAAGCGAGCAAAGGCGGGCAAGACCTTCGGCACTTTCTTCGCTTAAAAGGGAATACGGCTTTCCGTCGTCGCCCATAACCGGGTCAACAAGCACGAGAGCGTTTCCTTTTTTTAACTCCGAAACATAATCGTATACAATTTCGGTCTGCTGTGTGTTCAGCATATATCCGGTGAAAATTCCGTCAAACCGAAGCTGCAATTCTCTCCAGTCGCTTATCGTTTTGTTCATCATTTCGGTAAGCGGCTCGCAGGTGTATTTCGGAAAGGCGGTATGCGCCGAAAAAAGAGCGGTCGGCAAAATCGCCGTTTCGATGTTTTTGTGTGCCAATATCGGAAGCGCAACCGAGGTCGAACACTTCCCGAAGCAGGAAATGTCCTGAACGACAACGGCTTTCTTTTGCATTTGAAATCAATCCTCTGTTTGTTTGTTTTGGTTTTCTTCGGAAAGTCGGTTTTTAAAGTGCTTGACGGTCATCAGAAGCGGAATGGCCGAAAGCGCCGTCACGATTGCGCCGACAAGAAAGATATTGCCGTTCGGGATGAACTCTGTCTGACCGCTTGTTGCGTTGACAAAGGTTTCTCCTCCGGTTTTGACGACAGCCTGACCGATCAGTGAACCGCCGATCATCGGAATCAGGACGAAAAACAGAATCCAGATTCCTTCGAACTGCCCCTTGCTGTCCTTCGGATAAAGCTGTTTTGTCCATACCTTGGTCGTCTGAAGAATCGCCACATAGCCAACGCCGACAAGGAAGATGCCCAGCCAGATGCGGAGATTGAAGATGTTCGTCGGATCGACCTGTTCCTTTTTGATCGGAGTGAGGACGATCAGACCGATAATATTGATTACAATCGCCGCAAAGGAAACGGGCAGATGCTTGTTTTTGTTAATCAGAATCGAAATCGGAATGGCCATCAGCATCGCAAGCATCAGGGGAACCGCCTCAATAATACCCATCAGGTCGGGTGTGTAGCCTAAATAATAGATGATGTAGTTACCCATGTAGGCGAAGTAAACGTTAAAGCCGATAAAGAACACCGAAACGGCAAGGTTGACCCAGACCA
Organism: Oscillospiraceae bacterium; assembly: GCA_022779945.1. Taxonomy (GTDB): domain Bacteria; phylum Bacillota; class Clostridia; order Oscillospirales; family Acutalibacteraceae; genus UBA6857. The sequence goes on from JALEYA010000168.1 coordinate 10,109, forward strand.
GTTCTTTTAAGGTGAAAAAGCGCTTGAAGTTGAAGACGCTGATGAACTGCTTCCAGAATGAGCCTCTGACGGACGGCTCCACGTCGTCGGCTTTACTCATGGAGAACAGGGAGATAATGCCGAAGAGGATAACGAAAACGCCCATGACAAGGAACAGTCTCATATAGTTGTCGTTCTGACCGACTAAGAGACCTCCGACAATCGTTCCGAGAATGGTGCCGAGTATCGGCTGGGTCGCCAGAGCGGCGCCGATCTGACCGCGGTTTTTGTCGGTCATGATGTCGTTTGTCCAGGTGTTGAAGCCGGCATCGTTACCCATCGAGCCGAAGAAGCTCATGATCGTATCGGCAAGCACGACCGAAATGCCGGCAAGAAGGTAGTGGCTCGGGCTGATGAACTGCGTCAGACCGAAAGCGATCGTGAAGATACCCCAAAGGATATAGCCGATAGAGATGAACATTCTCCGTTTACCGGTTCTGTCTGCCCAGGTACCGAAGAAGAAGGTCGCAAAGGTTGTTGCGGCGGCGCTCATGATGAGCATACCGGTGATAATGGACGGATCCTTGCCGATTTTCGCATAGACAAAGGTGTTGAACCATTGGTTTTCCATGTTCCAGCAGATCTGACCGGCAAGTCCGAGACCCCAGACAAGAAGCCACATTTTAAAGCCGGAAAGACGGTTTTTGCTTTTCTCAAGTTCAGTTTTCATTTTGTATTCCTCCTTATAGGGACATTATACAGCACGATAGAGGAATTAACAAGGGAAAAACCATAATTTATCTGTTGGTCGGTTTGTACTTTTCTGCTTTGACTTTTTCTCCCGTGTAGGTAGTCTCTGATAGTTGGTATGTGCCCGTGCGGCATTAGCGCAAAGGTAGAAGAATAGAAGAAGGTCGAAGCAGAAAAGAACAGTCTGACCAACGGATGCATAGAGCTTATTTATACATCGACTGCAATCTATTGAACCGATCAAAACAAAAAAACGGCAAGCACAGCTTGTGGTTTGTGCTTGCCGTAACCGCTTCGTAATTGTTATGAATTTTACATTAACCCGCAGAACAACGGTTGGCGGGCAGGCTTTGTTTTTGCGAATGAATCACTGCTTTTATTCTAAATATTCTCTAATTCCGTTGAACGAAAGGTGTCGGTATCAAAGAATTCATATAAGCTGATTCCGAAGCCATCACACAGCATTTTTATGGTTACTATGCCGGGATTTTTGCTTTTTCCGTAAAGAATATTTTTTATGGTTGACGGTGCAACTCCTGATTGGATTGCCAAGGCATGAATTGACATTTTGTTTGCTTCAAGTAAAAATAAAATTCGATTCTTTGTCTCGATATAGGTGTTCGTAATACCGCCCCCTTATTACAAGAAAATTATATAAATTACTCTTGACAAAAGTGGGCTATATATGATACTATTAGGCTATAAAAAGACCAACAATGTCTTTGTGCAAGTATTAAAAGGATCCAAACGAAAAAACACAGCTGAAGATAATGGATGTTTTCCTAAATTTTCATCATAAAACACACGGCAAGCACAGCCTTTCGGTTTGTGCTTGCCGTGTGTCATTTTTCTTTAATGACGGAGCATTTTGATCATCTTGATTTTTGCCTTTTTCGCCGAGGGCATCAGCTTGGCATAGGCGAAATATTTCGTCTTGTTGCCGATTAAAACATATTCGCCGATGAACTCGTGGAAATCAGCAGAAAAGCTCTTCTTGAAGTCGTAAATTCCCTTGAAGTTGTCGAGAGACTCGAGCGGCGCCAAGGTGCCGTCCTCTTCAAGCGACGCTTCCTTGACCTTGATGTAGCCGAGGTCGTGAACCTTCAGTCCCCGGTTGATGCTTTCCTGAAGTCTGAGGTAGTTTAAATAATGACTCGAACGGGTGTTGTTGCGGATAACGTTTCTTGTTCCGCCGAACAGGCAGCTGCCCATGCCCGAGTAATAGATCGAAAGGCCGCCGGCGACGCAGATGCGGTTGTCCTTGGTGAATTCTTCGGCTTCCGCCATTCGCTTTTCAAAATGCTCGGTCTGCTTGTCCACGCTCGAAATGATCTCATTGAGCTGTCTTGCCTTTTTCTCATGCGCACCGTCAAGCTGAGGTATGGCTTCTGCTTTTTTGGCGAGTCTTTCGTTTTGCAGCTTGCGGTCAAGCTCCTTGTCGTAGTAAACCAGCTTCAGGTCGCTGTAGCCTTCGAACTCACGAAGCAGCTTTGCGCAGTAATCGCCGTTTCGCTCGACAAAATTGTCCCGCTCGGACGTGTCGCGCATAACGCCCATGAAATCCTCGATGATCGACGGGTCGTTTTCAATGTCCTTGTAGGTGAAGGTTTTGGCTTCGAGCCCTCTTTGTGTACCGAGACGGATGCTGTACCGCACACCCTTGTCGCACTTTTTGAGTATTTTTTCGGCGGACAGTTTTTCACCGTTTTCGACAAGCGGAATGAAAAGCTGTACCGGCTGTTTGTAAGTATAGTCGTCAATGCTCGTGTTCAGAACATAGCCCAGAGAGGTGAGCGTCTTGTGCATTTCGTGACCGAACGGCTGTTCTTCACGGTTGATCCGAAGGGAAACCGGTGGATCCATAATAAAGGCCGTGACCGAATATTTCTTGATTTCGCTTTTCATGAACTCGGTAAAGTCTTTTAACAATCCGGTGTTTTTGTAGTCACAGACCGCTCCGCCCGAGCCATACCAGATTTTACCCGCCGCCGGAAGATTCCTTTCCATCACAAGTACGGCGAGAACCCTGTTTCCGCTTTCGTCGAAGCCGCAGTAATAACGGCATTTCCAGGTGGTTTTTACCTTTTCCCAGCGGGAGCACTGAATGTACCAGCCGCCGTTTTCTTCGATAAAATCGTCGTATGCTTTAAGATCTTTTTCTTCTTTAAATGTATACATAATCGTTCCCTCACTTGTTAAGCGCTTTTATGATTTCTTCCCTTTCGCTGAACGGGACCTTTTCGCCTTTGATCTTCATGAACTGCTCGTGACCCTTGCCGGCAAAAATAAAGATGTCGTGCGGCTCGGCAATGCTGATGGCGTATTCGATTGCTTTGGCGCGGTCGGCGATTTTGACGTATTTTCCGCCCGCTTCTTCGACGGCGGCGGCGATGTCATCCATGATCTTTTCGGGATCTTCAAAATCGGGGTCATCCGAAGTGATGATCGTAAAGTCGCACATCTTTCCCGAAACCAAGCCAAGCTCACGGCGGCGGATTTCCGTTCTTCCGCCGACAGAACCGTAAAGGGCGATAATGCGGTTGTGCTCGTATGCTCTTGCGGTTTCGATGATACTCATCAGGCTGACGCCGTTGTGGGCATAGTCGATGATGATGCTGAAATCTCGTCCGGTGTCAATGACTTCGCCTCTGCCCTTGACGAAAACATGAGAAAGACTGTCACCGAGATCGGTATTTTTGACGCCCATGATTTCGGCGGCGGCAACAGCGGCAAGCGCATTCATGGCGTTGATGTCACCGGGGAGACTGATCAGGTCACGGTATGTATTTTCTTTATATATATAGGAAAAGCGGACGGCAAGAATATTGGAAACCTTGACCTTTTCGGTTCCGGTCAGCCGGTAGTCGGCTTTTTCGCCGTACCCGTAGGAAAGGACTCTTCCGTTAAAGCCGGCAAGCATTTGGGCGGAATATTCATCGTCAAGGTTGACGATCGCGTTTTCGCACATCGGAAAAAGCTGCGTTTTCCAATAGGCATATTCTTCGAAGCTTTCGTGCTCGTTTGTACCGATATGGTCGGGATAAAGATTGGTAAAAATGCCGATTTTGAACGTTGTTCCGTCAACCCTGTGTGCCTTCAGTCCGAGCGACGAAACCTCGACCGCACACGCTTTGCAGCCGGCGTCCGCCATAATGCGGAACATCTTCTGAAGCTCATAGCTTTCGGGGGTTGTGTTGACGGTCGGTAAGGTGACGTCGGCATAGCCTGCGCCGACCGTGCCGATGATGCCGGTCATGATTCCGGATTGGTCAAGCACCTGCTTGATAATGTGCGCGACGGTGGTTTTGCCTTTCGTTCCCGTGATGCCGATAACGGCGATCTCTTTGGACGGGTTTTCGAAAAGGTTGCACGACGTTTTGGCAAGTGCCGCTCTTGTGTCGTCACAGTAAATTACCTGCGCGTCGTCGGGCAGTTCGATCTCCTTTTCACAAAGGAAAACACGGCAGCCGTTGTCGTACGCACTTTTTGCGAATAAATGACCGTCGGCTCTGACGCCCGAAAGGCAGACAAACAGAAAACCGGATTTCGCTTTTCTGGAGTCGTAAGCAATATCCATGATTTCGGTCTCGCTGTTATATCGATCCGAAACGTCGATGCCGTTTAAAATCTGTTGAAGCTTCATTGTCATTCTCCTCAATCGGCTTCTTGCTCCTGATTCATCAGGGCGAGCCGTTCCTTTTCTTTTTTGAATATTTCTCTTTTTCTCAAATACTCAGCCCGGACCTCTTTTTTGTTTTTGCCGATGATTCCGGCTCGTTCGAATGCTCCCATGAACATGGCGAAAAGTCCGCCGCCTACGCCTAAAATCAGGTCAACCATTGTGTCGGTCAGACCGTAGGAAAACGGAAGCTGTCCGTGCTGCATGACAAAGCCGTACAGCCTGTCCATCGTAAATTCATAGATTTCCCAGCCGACAAGAAGGGTCACCGAAAACGCAAAGGCGAACATGGCATGAACCGAAACCTTGAGCGGTTCCTTTCGTCCCTGCATGATATCGCCGAGAAAAAAGCCGCCCATGCAGGCAAGATAGCCGGCAAAAATGTGCTCGGGAATGTCGATGCCGGTAAAGTCGGTTCTTGTGTTGAGCGTTGTTCCGACGACGCAGGAAAAACAGATGAACACATTGAGCATCGTCTGGATCGTATACGGCATTTTCGTAATGAACGATTTTCCGCCGAAAAGCTGGAACATATCCCAAAGGTGGGTGAAAATGATGGCGAATGCGGCCTGGATCAGCTCGGAGGTATAGCCGTGAAACAGTCCCCAGACGCCCCAGATGAAAAGAGCCGCACGGCAAATCCACCAGGTGATTTCGTGCCCTTTGGGCAAAACGGGAATACGGTTGAGTTTTTTCATGGAATATTACCGGACGGCAGTATCGCAAACCATACTGCACGCCGTGGTCCTTTCTTGGGAATCGAAAGCGGAAAAACCGCTTTTTTGACGCTATCCGATAAGCTGACGGTGCTCATCGGAAATGAGCCGAAACGGTCGACTGCGCATAACTTATTTATTATATCATTATTTTTTCGGTTTTGCTACTGTAAATCATATAATAATTTAAAATTTTTGTCTTGCACATTTGGATTAATTGTATTATAATAACAATATCATGGCAAAGAGCGACTTTATGCTTTGCTAAAATCAAATTTGAAAGGAATCATTGTTATGTCAAAATGGAAAGAATTTACGGACAGTTTTGACAAGGATGTCAAAACAGGCGTAGCGATTGCCCTTGCGGTTATTGTCCTTTTCGGCAGCGGTAATTTTCTCGGAGGTCTTGTAAGCAAAAATAAAGAAATCAACTCGGATACAACGGTTGCAGAAACGCAGGCAACAACTGCACCCACAACGATGGCAACAACGGTACCGACGACGCTTCCGCCGGCTACCGAAGCAACAACGGCGGCTCAGCCTGCAAATGCTGATGCTTCTGCGGCAAGTGACGCTTCCGCTCCGGCAGGAAATGCTTCTGCTCCGACAGGCGCACCGACAGATAAAGCCGGAATCATCAAGCTTTATAATGAAAGCGCAAACAAGATCAAAACCAACGCAACAAAGGTCGTCAGAAATTACGAAGACCTCAGACATGATGAACAGTATCTTGAAATGCCGAGTCTTCTTAAATCGGTAGGCTCGGGACTTATCAGCAAGTTCCTCAAGAAGAACGAAACACCGGTTGAATATGCCTCCAATGCGGATATTATTGCAAATTATCCTGTTAAGGGACAGAACTATGTCAGCCAGGCAACGGAAGCCGATATCACCGATGCAACCTGTACCGACGACGGCACAAACTATAACATTACGCTGAAGTTTGCCGAATGTACGGATCCTCAGGGAACGGGCTGTGCGAATGCGTTCAACATTATTACGTCTGAGGAAATTGCCGAAGGCTCCGGCGGAATCGTCAGTGAGTCAAGCGTAAGATATTATGACGCAACCATCACCTGTAAGATCGATAAGGCAACAGGCAACATGGTTTCGGCAAATTATGTTCTTCCGATGGTGCTGAGCGTTAAGGCTATGGGCATCAATGCCGCAGTCGGTATGACATTCGAGCACGACTACACCATAACATACTGAGTTTCATAAAAATTTCAAGCGGTCGGAAACGGCCGCTTTTTTGATGGGAATTTTCAGCATGTATGGCTTTGTTCAAAGGCACTTTTGTAAAAAAAAATGAATCAAGAAGAATAAAAGGTTCTTCACGGAAAGTTGGGGAATAGAACAGCATTTATTCCACGATCCACTTGACAATGAGCCTCCGGCGGCGTGATTTCATTCCGGCACCGGCAAACCTCGCGCAATGCGCTTCTGCCGGTATGGCAATAAGCCTATCACGTCGCCTCCTCATTGTAAAGTGGCTTTCGCGGCATAAACGCTGAGAGTTCAGTTTTTAGTAAATTCCCCAACTTTCCGTGAAGAGGCGAATAAAAGTAAAAGAGGCATGAAAGCCGCTTATAAATAGATAGGATTTTTGTCAAGGGGTCTTGTGCTCAACGGACGAACTGAATGCTTTGCTCTCCTGCGTTCCGTTTTTCGACTTGACAAGACCGGCACCGATATTGACAGTAATAACCGAACCGTCGGCAGGTTCAAGCACGCTTGAATAAATTTTAATTGTTGCGTTACCGTCTGCATCGGTTTTGCCGCTGACCGTAGCTTTTGCAGAAAATGAGGTTCCGTCGATATCAACAGTAACATAACCCGTACTGTCTTTTACGCCGCCGTCCCAGCCGGAAGAATCAAAAGTGATAATAAAGTTTCCGTTGTTCGGGTCGGTTCCGCAGCTCACGATGTCTATATCTTTACTGACCTTTTCCTGTGTAATGGTGGTTTCCACAGGAGCCGGAATAGGTTTATTGTAAATAATAAACTCATCATAATCGCACCACATATTATATTGCGCTACTGCCAAAGTGAAGTTCTCTCCGCTTTTGGTAAACTTGCTGTGAATATTTCTTTCTTTTTGCGTGCTGAAAGCGTAATACTGACGTTCCGTACTTGCTCCGTCGCTTCTTGTAAATTGAAGACCTATTGAATCCTGACCGCTTATACTGCCCTTGATCGTAATCAGATATTTATATTTCTGCTGAGTTCCGAACCATGTCCCCGTGTAATGATACTTTTTAACGGAGATTCCCTTTACGGTGATATTGCCGACTTTATACGGAACCTTGGTTAAGCATTTCAGTGATGTTCCGTCTTTCCAATTGTTGCTGCTTTCGGTCTTTTTAATAAGGGACTTCAAGCCTTTTTCTGTCCAGTATTTGCTTACTCTGACGGTGGAGGAATACTTTTTATCCCGATACTTCGCATAGATCGTGGCGGTTCCCTCTTTTTTGGCGGTTACCACACCCGAGCTGCTGACCGTTGCAACGGACTTGTTTGAGGAGCTCCATACAACCTTGTATTTTGAACTTGAATTCAAAAGCTTCAGGTTCACGGTGTCGGTTTCGCGTAAAAACACCCTGGTGTCGTTGATCCGGACTGCGGTTGCGGCGTATGTAATGACGCTGAGCACAATTAACAACACGGCGGTTGATACGGCAAAGATCAGTTTTCGCTTTTTCATAAGTTTCACCTTTCTTTATTTGATTTTGAAATATTGTAAGTTTATTATAGTAAAATTAATTTTTCTTGTCAATAGAAGGTCAATACGTTTTTCAATCCCGTTATTTTTTCCTTAATCAGTTGTAAAACACAAAAAAATATTTTATAATGATAAAAGGCAGATTGTAAATTTTGCCAAAACACAGAAAGGTTACGGAATTTTACTATGCAGGATATCAATATCATCAAAGAACAGATTTGCGACGTGTGCCATAAAATGTGGCAGCTTGGCTGGGTCGCCGCCAACGATGGCAACGTCAGCGCCCTTTTGCCCGACGGACGTGTGATTGCGACACCGACCGGCATGAGCAAATCCTTTATCACCCCCGAAAAGCTTGTCATTCTCGACAGAGAGGGTAATGTGCTCGAAGCTGCCGAGGGACTTCGTCCGTCAAGCGAAATCAAAATGCATCTTCGCTGTTACGACAAGCGTGAGGACGTGTTCTCCGTGATTCACGCGCATCCGCCGGGAGCGACCGGTTTTGCCGTGGCGCATAAGGCGATGGATATGTACAACATGATTGAGGACGTCGCCGCCATCGGCTCGGTTCCGCTCACTCCCTACGGTACACCGTCCACAACCGAGGTTCCCGACGCGATTGAACCGTATCTTGAAGACCACGACGTGATGCTTTTGGAAAATCATGGTGCCCTTGCCGTCGGAAGCGATGTCATCACCGCTTTTTACCGCATGGAAAGCCTTGAACTCTGGGCAAAAATCACCATCAACGCCGTTATCCTCGGCGGAAGCCACGACATTAACCATGAAAATATCCAGAAGCTGATAGATCTTCGAAGCTACTACCGTATCACCGGCAGACACCCGGGCTATAAGGTATGGAACGAAGACGACGACAAGCTTCATAAAAAAGACTGAGGTGACGGTATGGCGAAAACTGTACTTGCGTTCGATTTCGGCGCTTCGACCGGAAGAGCCATCAAGGCGACTTTTGATGCGGGCAAGCTCGAATATCACGAAATTCACCGCTTTGATAACACGCCGATCGAATATGACGGTAAGGTCTGTCACGATGTGGACATGATTCTTTCCGAGGTGAAAACAGCAATCGAAAAGGCGGGAAAGGTCGATTCCCTTGCCTTTGACACCTGGGGTGTCGATTACGGTCTTGTCGGAAAAGACGGAAAACTCGTTTGTCCACCGTGTCATTACCGTGACGAAAGAACGGCGAACATTTTAAAAACCGCCCTTTCAAAGCTTGACGCCGATACGCTCTACACCGAGACGGGCAATCAGATCATGAACATCAACACCCTGTTTCAGCTTCTGACCGAAAAAGAGCTGAGCAAAGCGGAAACGGTGCTGTTTATGCCGGACCTTTTCGGCTATCTTCTGACGGGCAATAAGGCGTGCGAGCTTTCGATCGCTTCGACTTCACAGATGCTCAATCCCGTCACCGCTGATTGGAGCGAAAAGGTGCTTCATACATATAATATTGACCGTTCTCTTTTTGCGCCGCTCGTTTCAAGCGGAACGGTGCTCGGCGAATATAACGGCATCAAGGTTGTCTCCGTCTGTGGTCACGATACGCAGTGCGCCGTCTGTGCCATGCCGACGGAAAGCGAAAATGCCGCCTTCCTTTCGTGCGGAACGTGGTCGCTTATAGGCTGTGAAACCGAACAACCCGTCCTGACCGCCGAAAGCCGTGAAAGTGAGCTTTCCAACGAACTTGCCGGAAAGGGCAGGGTCAACTATCTGAAAAACATCAGCGGACTTTGGCTGATTCAGGAGACGAAGCGGGACTATAAGAAGCACGGCGAAAATTACAGCTACAACGACCTTGAAAGGATGGCAAGGGAAAGCGAACCGTTCTACTGCTTCATTGATCCGGATGCACCTTCCCTCTCCGCGCACGGTGAACTGCCCGAAAAAATCCGTGCTTACTGCAAAAATACGAATCAGCCCGTTCCCGGATCGGTCGGTCAGCTTGTCCGCTGTATTTACGAAAGCCTTGCGCTCAAATATCGTCTTGCGCTCGAGCAGATTTCCGAAAGTACAGGAAAAACGTTTGACGTACTGCACCTTTTAGGCGGCGGAACGAAGGACGGTTTCCTTTGCGAAATGACGGCGAAAAGTCTCGGCATTCCTGTTGTGGCAGGACCCGTGGAAGCGACGGCTCTCGGCAATATCATGCTTCAACTGATTGCTTTAGGCGAGGTTTCGGGAATTGAGGAAGCGAGAACCATTATCGCCGGAACACAGGAAACCAAAAAATATGCCTTTGACCGAAGCTTTGACTGGGACAAGGCTTATGAAAAATATAAATCCATTTTACAAAATAATAAGGAGGAATAAACGATGATTTATCCGAAAATTGGCTTGAGACCCGTTATCGACGGACGTTGGGGCGGTGTTCGTGAAAGCCTTGAAAAGCAGACCATGGGCATGGCGCAAAACGCCGCAAAGCTCATCAGCGAGACACTCCGTTATCCCGACGGTACGCCCGTTCAGTGCGTTATCAGCGACACGACCATCGGCGGCGGCGCCGAAGCGGCAAGATGTGCCGACAAGTTCTCCGCCGAGAACGTTGTGGCAACGCTTTCCGTCACACCCTGCTGGTGCTACGGCTCGGAAACGTTCGACATGAGTCCCGACACGATCAAGGCCGTCTGGGGCTTCAACGGAACGGAAAGACCGGGTGCCGTTTATCTGGCGGCGGTTATGGCGGCTTACGCACAAAAAGGCTTGCCTGCTTTTTCCATTTACGGAAAAGACGTTCAGGATATCAATGACAGTACGATTCCTGCTGATGTTTCCGAAAAGATTCTTCGTTTTGCCCGTTCGGCGGTAGCCGTCGGCTGGATGAAGAATAAAGCGTACGTCAATCTCGGTGGTGTTTCTATGGGGATTGCCGGAAGCTACTGTAATGCCGGGCTGTTCCAGAAATATTTCGGTATCCGTCCCGAGTGGGTCGACATGACCGAAATCATCAGAAGAATCACGCTTGAAATTTATGACAAGGACGAATACAACAAGGCTCTTGCCTGGATCAAAGAGAACTGCCCCGAGGGCTTCGACTGTAACGAGGGCAAGAATCTTCCCGAGATCATCACAAGATCCAAGGTGGTTCCTGCCGACAAGGATTGGGAATTCATCGCAAAAATGACCGTTATCGTAAGAGATATCCTGTACGGTAACAAGAAGCTTGACGAAATGGGATGGCACGAGGAGGCACTCGGCAAAAATGCCATCGCCGCCGGCTTCCAGGGTCAGAGAAACTGGACCGACTGGCTTCCGAACGCCGACTTCACCGAAGCGATTATGGCTTCGACCTTTGACTGGAACGGCAAAAAAGCTCCGACGCCGTTTGCAACCGAAAACGACACCTTAAACGGTGTTGCCATGATGCTCGGAACGCTCGTTTCCGGTACGGCACCCTGCTTCCACGATGTCCGTACCTACTGGAGCCCCGAAGCGTGTGAACGTGTCACCGGCAAAAAGCCCGAGGGTGTTGCCAAGGACGGTTTTATTCACCTGATTAACTCCGGCGCAACCGCCCTTGACGGAAGCGGTGCCTCTGTCAACGAAAAAGGCGAGCACTGCATGAAGCCGTTCTGGGAGATGACTGACAGCGATATCAGCGCCTGCCTGAAAGCAACCGATTGGTGCCGCGCAAACTACGAATACTTCAGAGGCGGCGGATTCTCGAGCCACTTCAGATGTAAGGCCGAAATGCCTGTTACCATGCTTCGTGTCAATATGGTTGACGGCGTAGGCCCCGTCATACAGCTTGCCGAGGGCTATACAGCCGATCTTCCTGACGAGATCCACTGCACGATTGACAAGCGTACCGACCCGTCCTGGCCGACGACGTGGTTTGTTCCGAACCTTACCGGCAAGGGCGCCTTCAAGGATGTTTACAGCGTCATGGCGAACTGGGGCGCAAACCACGGTGTAACAGTTTACGGTCATGTCGGCGCAGATATCATTACGCTCGCTTCCATGCTCCGCATTCCCGTCAATATGCACAACGTTGACGAAAGCCGTATCTTCCGTCCGCATTGCTGGGCTTCGTTCGGCACGGACGATCTTCAGGCGGCGGACTATCTTGCCTGCAAGACCTACGGTCCGATGTACGATTGACAGATTGAATAACAGGGTGCTGTTCTTTACCTTTTTGAACAGTTCCGCAAAAGAAAACCGTGTTTTGCACAATCCGGCAAGACACGGTTTTTTGAGTGCTTGAAAAACATAGGTCTTTAGAGATTGCCATAGGAAAACGTTGGCGGCTCTCGTTTTTTCATTCGTTTACCGGACGGTCGGTCTGACCGGGTGACGGATCACGGTTTTCAGCTTTTCGGGGTTTGCCTTTCTCGGGTCGGAAAGATAGATCTCGTGGTGCAGTCTTTCGTCGGAAAAGTCGTTTTCATATCCGTTTTCTTTGATGTACGAATCCATGACCGCAACGGTTTCCGGCTCGTTGTCGAACGGCCCGATATGCATAATCTGAACACATAAGCCCTCGTGAACGGTCAGATATTCCGCTTTTTTACAGTCAAGCTTTTTCTTTCGTTCGACCTCGGTTTTCGCCCATTCAAAGTCACGGATGCTTACAAAGTCGGGAAGCCGTATGACGGAGATCCAGTTAAAGGTCGATTTGTCCGAGTAATCGATGCCGTCAATGCCGTCTTGCCACCAGAAGCCCTCGAGCGGCGGCACGACGTACTCAAAATAACCGTCGATTTTGCGATCGCCTTTGTAGCTCATTTTAATCGTATAGGCAATTGCGTACAGCAGCCCGACCGCCTGTTTATATTCGCCGTCCTCCTCGTTGGGGTTGCCTTTTCCTCTGACAGCGATAAAATTCATCGGCGGCACGTCAACGATTTTGGGTTTGCTTTTCGGAAGATAGAATTCCTTATACTCTTTTTTAAAATCGAAAGCCATAGAAAACCTCCTTACTTCGTGAAGAATAAATCTTCAAACAGTTTTTCGGCGTCTTCTTTTGTAAACCCGCCGGGTGAAAAGATGAAATTCTTCGGTGCTGTGTCCTGCCAGCGGGCGCAGTGCTTTTTGATTTCGCTTTCGGTCATTTGAATGTTGCCGACGTTGACAAGGGAGGACACAAGGGCCTTGAAACTTTCTTTGGTTTCGCCGATAAGAGCGAGAAGTCTTTCAAGCTTTTCGCTTTCAAATTGCTCCGCTCTGTCAATCAGCGCCGGCATAAACACGGCACACGCCATTCCGTGAGGCACACCGTAGTTTTCGGTCAGTACATAGCCGAGTGGGTGCGGAAAAGCTGTTCCGCAGTAGGCAAGGGTGATGCCGGCGTAAAGCGAGCCATAATAAAGGCTTTCCCGGACACTTTTGCCGGGCACATTCTTTTCTCTTTCGAGCGTCTTCAGCCCTTGCCAGATCATCGGGATTCCTTTTTCGGCAAAGAGCGTCGGAATGTCACTGCACTTGGGTGAGAACCAGCCCTCAACGGCATGCGCCAATGCGTCAAGCGCCGTCGAAACCGTCACCGGATACGGCATGGAGTCGGTATAGCGGGGATCGGCAAAGGTAAGGGCAGGATTGCAGTCCTCATAAGCAATACTCTTTTTGCGCCCGGTTTCCCCGTCTGTTAAAACGGCAACACGTCCGACTTCACTTCCCGTGCCGGCGGTCGTTCCGACAAGAATCAGCGGCAACGCTCTATTCCGCACGGCTACGGCATATATATCTTTTAAAGAAAAGTCGGGGTTGGTCGCATATACCGCTGCCGCTTTTGCTCCGTCAAGAGCCGAGCCGCCGCCGATTCCGACGATGAAATCCGCCGAAAAGGCATTTGCTTTTTTTCCGGCTTCGTGACACGAGGACAAAAGCGGATTTTCACCCATGCCGTCATATGTTTCGTACCCGATTCCGTTTTCTTCGAGTGCAGATATCACATCATCGAGCGCACCGCTTAATTTTGCCGAATGTTTGCCCGTGACGATCAGACAACGTTTTCCGAACGGAGCGAACAATGAGGCGTTTTCCTTGACGCAGTTTTCGCCGCTGATTACTTTTACGGGTATTGAAAGATTGAAGTCCAAAAAGACCACTCCTTAAAAATCAGATATAAAATATTATACCAAAGTACGGAAAATAAAGCAATGCCCTTGAAATTTGTCGAATAATAGGGTAAAATTATATGAATCATTTAAATTGGGTCAGAATGAGGTTTTTCAAGCCGAACGGAGGTGTTCCCGACGAAAAAGCCGACAAAGAAAACGAAAAATATTCTGCTTTCCGCCCTGGCGGTCATCGCCGCCATCGCGATCATCGTATCTGTCCTTATAATCGATAAACGCAAAGAGGAATATCCCTCCGACACCAAAAACAGCGTGGCCATGGGTACGATCGTAACCGTCAAGGTCTACGGCGAAAAGGCGGCGGCGCACACCGACAGCATCAGCAAAATGGTGACGACGGTTGAAAACGTGATTTCCCGGAAAATCGAAACTTCGCCGGTAAGCACGCTGAATAAGGTGGGAAAAACTGACAACGAAATGGTTTCGGCTCTTCTTGAAATCTGCAACGGCATTTCAAAAGACAGCGGCGGTGTTTTCGATGTTTCCATCGGTGCAGTCAGCTCACTGTGGGATTTCGATTCCGAAAAGAACATTGTACCCGAGGATAAAGATATCAAATCCGCTTTAAAGACAGTTGACTATACAAAAATCAAGCTTGACGGGTCTTCCGTTTCGGTCGCAGACAATCAGCAGATCGACCTCGGAGCCGTCGGCAAGGGTTATGCCTGCGATGTGATCAAGGCTTATCTGAAAGAAGCCGGTGTTGACGGTGCTGTAGTTTCCGTCGGCGGAAGCATCTTAGCCTACGGCAAGCGAAACGACAACGGCGACAAATGGAGAATTGCCGTGCGTGACCCGGACAACGAAAGCGGATATATCGGAACGGTTTTACTCGATGAGGGCTTTGTTTCGACTTCAGGCGACTACGAAAAGTACTTTGAAAAAGACGGAAAACGGTATCATCATATTCTCAACGCCAAGACCGGCTATCCGGCGGAAAGCGATTTACGGTCGGTTACGGTTGTCTGTGACAGCGGCGCGCTGAGTGATGCGCTTTCGACGGCTTGTTTTATTTTAGGTGAAGAAAAAAGTCAGTCACTCCTTGCAAAATACGGCGCTTCGGCTGTATTTATTGATAAAGACATGAACATTACCACATACGGCGACATTGATTTTAAAAAAGTGCAATGAAAAAGGGCGATTATTTTGTGATAGCCGCTGTTTTGCTTGTGTGCCCGCTTCTTTTTCTTCCGTCGTTTTTGCCGTCCGATAAAAAAACAGCCGAGGTATATATTGACGGTGAAAAGGTCAGATCGGTTTCACTTACTTCTCTTCAGGTCGAAGAACATTTTTCGGCGGCAGGGTGCGAAATTCTGTTCGAAAAGGACGGCGCAAGCTTCCTGAAAAGTGACTGTAAGGATCAGCTTTGCGTCAGATGCGGCAAACTGAAAAATGCCGGAGACAGCATGGCCTGCGTTCCGAACAAAGTCGTTCTGACTGTCAAGGCGGAGAAAAATGATAACTACGACATAATGGCTTATTGATATGAAAAATATGACAACGGCACAAAAGACGGCGTTTTACGGAATTCTTTCTGCGCTTGCGCTTCTTCTTTCGGTGCTTGAAAATTCCCTGATTCCCGACATTCCGTTTTTGCCTCCCGGGGCGAAAATCGGTCTTTCCAATATTATTACCATGCTCACCGCTTCGCTTTCGGGCTTTTCGGGAGCGATGTATATTACGCTTTTAAAAGGACTGTTTGCTTTTATCACAAGGGGAGCGACGGCGTGCATCATGAGCCTTTCAGGCGGGGTGCTCAGCACGGTTGTTTTGTGCCTTGTTTTGAAGTTCAGAAAAGACAAGCTGAGCTTTGTCGGGGTCGGCGTACTTTGCGCCTGTTTTCACAATTTGGGTCAGCTTGCGGCGGCTTCGGTTATTTCGGGTACGGCGATGCTTCTCAACTACGGAAAATATCTTCTTATTTTTGCTGTCATCACGGGTACGGTGACGGGACTGTGCTTGAATATACTCATGCCGAGAATACGGGCGGCGCTTCGTACCTGAGTGAAGTGCGGCTTCGCCGGTCGCAAGGCGACACCAATGCCGGGGCAGTCGGGACTATATTTCCACCTGACAGTCCGAGCAAGAA
>JALEYA010000170.1 GCA_022779945.1 Oscillospiraceae bacterium
AAAGAAATGCTTACGGTTACAAAAACTTCAAACGATTCAGAAACCGGATTTTACATATCTTCTCTCATCAAAATCTTAACAATAATCAAGCAGCCGCTTGATTGCAACTGCTTGATTATTCTTTTCATTTTAACTTTTTTACCCCAACTATTGGGAAAACCATGCGCTGTCTCTGGAGCTTCTGACGCAGAAAAAGACAGACGAAACGGTAAAGCTTGTCAATGAGCGCATCAGCAGTGCCGTGTCGTATATAAACGGCGAAGTCAAGGCGGTTTTTGACCGTTACACGAAAAACGGAGGACTGACCGAAACGCAGGCGTTGACACTTCTGAACACAAAGCAGACCGCCGGATATCGTCAAAAGCTTCTTGACCGTCTTTCCGGAACGACCGACAAAACAGCACGACAGGCAATCATTTCCGTACTTGATGCGCCGGCGTATGCGTACCGGATCCATATGCTGGAAGCGCTTGCCAACGAAATCTATGCCGAAGCCGTCACGGTCGGAGCGTTTGAAAACAATGCCCTGACGCAACGGCTTATTGATATCTATGAACAAAGCTATTACCGCCGGACGTTCGATATTCAGCAGTATACAGGAGCGTATTACGACTTTTCACGGCTGTCAAGCGGCAGAGTCAAGGCGGCAATCAGCGAAAAATGGAACGGCAAGAACTATTCCGAACGTGTATGGGATAACACCGAAAAGACCGCCGAAACACTGCGGAACATCGCCATCGAGGGTATTATGACGGGGCAGTCCTACCGCACAATGGAACAGCGTTTTCTTTCGGTTCTGGGTGAGGACAGCGACAGTGGCGCACGGTTTAAGGCGTCAAGGCTGATTCGTACGGAGGTCAACTATATTTCGGGCAAGGCAACAACCAAAGCTTACGAAGAAGCCGGAATCGAAGAATACACCTACCTGGCGACGCTTGACAAGCGCACCTGTCACGACTGCGGCGACAGCAACCGGAAAAGCTGTGCCGAGCTTGACGGCAAGCATTTCAAGGTCAGCGAAGCGAAAGTCGGCGTAAACAAGCACCCGATGCACCCGTTTTGCCGGTGCTCGGATTGTCCGTATATTCCGGGGCGAAAGACCGTTAGAGCCGCAAGAGACGAAAACGGAAAAAGCATACAGGTCCCGGGTGATATGACGTATTCCGAGTGGTGGGAGAGGTATGTTGACAATTCGGGGGAGAGTGGTATAATAGCATTGAACAGAAAATCAAATAACACTGGAATGTTTTCGGATCTCAAGATACCTATGCAAAAGAGAGCAGTGCTCAGAATTTGTGAAAAATACAAAATTGATACCAAAGGTTTGACTTTTAAAATACAAAGATCAGAAGATATGCTAAATATACCATATTACGGATCAACTGATTACGATAATATTGGTCGAATTGATTTGTTCCCACTTGCGTTTACGGACGAAGAACAATTAGTAAGAAGCATATTGCATGAAAAATGCCATGTGGAACAGTTAAAAAAATATGGTAAAGAATATGTGCAAAAAAATATTTATGAAATGGAAAAACAAGCATATAAATATGAGGAGTATCAATATAAAATTTTGAAAAAGGAGGTCGGGTCATGATTGATTGGACAAAAAACATGTCAAATATAGCGTCAGATGGGAATCCGGGTAAATGTCCTGTTTGCGGAAATAAAAATACTGACTATAAGTATTCTTTAATAGATTCCGGCTGGGGATATTGTGATATTTGGTGTAATGAATGTAAACACGCCTATCATGTTTCCAGAGTCAGGGTTCCTGAAACAATTCCTGACAAGATTTTACCCGACAATTTATTATTTTAGTTGATTCATAATTCTCATTAACACATGTCTTATAATTATCCAAGCACTTTGCAATACGCAGGGTGCTTTTTTATACCCGAAAAGGAGGTGAAACGATGCTTTACATAATCGGAATCATTCTTTGTTACACATACAACCTGCCGACCTCGGTGCTTGTTCTGTGCTGGATCGGTGCTGTTTTGAAAGGCATTTCCGCCTTAACAGAATTTGTAAAAGGCCTCAAAAAAGGACTCAAAAAAAATGATGATTAACGCACTCGGCTTTATGCAGGGTGCTTTTTTCATATCCGAACGATGAGGGCATCTGAACTCATCGGGCAAAAAATGATTGAACGGTAAGGGCGCTTGAACTTGCCGGGCAGAAAGGAAGATTGATCCATGGATGAAACAACCGTAACCACAACCGAACCGACCGTAACCGAGCCGGCACAGCCTTCGGTTTCAGACTCCGGAACTACGACTCAAGCCACGCCGAGCTTCGACGAGCTGTTAAACAGCAATAAGGAGTATCAGTCCGAGTTTGACCGTAGGGTGTCGCAGGCAATCGGCACCGCTCAGCAGAAATGGGAGCAAAGCCGTCTTGACGAGCTTGACGAAGCGAAAAAGCTTGAAAAAATGACGCAGGCACAGCGGGACAGCTATCTGCTGCAAAAGGACAGAGAAAAGCTTGAAAAAGACAAAGCTGCCTTTGCCGCCGAGCAGATGAAAACCGCCTGCGGAAAAGAGCTTTTAAAAAGAGGGCTTGACCCGTCCTTTGCGGAGTATCTGACGGCAGGAACCGCCGAGCAGACCAACGAAAGACTCAACCGCTTTGAAGAGGCTTTCCGTGCCGCTGTCGATTCGGCAACCAACGACAAAATGAGGGGCGGAAAGCCCCCGAAAGAACCCGAAACGGAAAAAGCCGATCCGTTTATGCAGGGATTCAAAGGCTGAAAAATAACATAAGGAGGCTACAATATGCCTGTAAACTATGCATCAAAGTACGCTCCTCAGATTGACGAGCGATTCACACAGGCGGCGCTTTCCGACGGTGCCGTCAATCAGGATTACGACTTTCTCGGCGTAGAAACCGTCAAGGTGTATTCCGTTCCCGTTGTCGGAATGAACGACTACAAGACCACGGGTGACAACCGCTACGGTGACCCTGCGGAACTTGAAAACAGCGTGCAGGAAATGATCCTCAAAAAGGACCGTTCCTTCACGTTCACCATTGATAGAAAGAGCCGTGACGACACGCAGATGACCATAGAAGCCGGCAAGGCGCTTCAGCGTCAGATCGACGAGGTCATTATCCCCGAAATCGATAAATACCGTTTTGGCGTGATCTGCAGTAATGCGGGCGTGACCATTCCGCTTGATGTCACTAAAGCGAACGCATACGAAGCGTTTCTTACCGCTCAGGAATCCCTTGACAATGCGCTTGCGCCTGCCGCCGGCAGAGTCTGCTACTGCAAGACAAGCTATTACAAGAAAATCAAGCTTGACGAGGCGTTCACCAAAAAGGGCGACATGGCGACGCAGATTGCCATTAACGGTGTGATCGGAGCCATTGATGACGTTCCCGTTGTTAAGGCGGCAAATCGCTATTTCCCCGAGGGCGTCGAGTTTTTCATTACAAACCCGATTGCAACCCCGGCACCGATCAAGCTGACCGACTATGTCATTCACGACAATCCTCCGGGAATCAGCGGCTGGCTTGTTGAGGGCAGAGTTCGTTATGACGCTTTCGTTCTCAACTCCAAGAAGAGTGCGATTGCGGTTGTAAAGGCTACCGGATCAAGTTCTTAAAAGAGGTGAATTTTTATGAATGATGAGACTGTAAAAATGAAAGCACCGGACGGCGTGATTCTCAACGTTGACAGCGCCTGCGTGCCTGTTTTTAAAAAGGCGGGCTATACGGTCGTTGAACCCGACGCCGAAGGAAAACCGGATGGGGAAGAAAAGCCGGCCGAAAAGAAGCGCAAGGCTTCGAAATAAGCGTAAGGCGGTGAAGCCATGGACGAACTGAATCAGAACCGGTGCCGACAGCTTCTCTTGTCGCTCAAGCCGTTCCATGGGTGTTGTGATCTTTCGGAATTTGACGTTTTGCCGTTTCTTTTGGAAGCGGAGGCGGATATCTGTATTCATCTTCGAAAGAAGAAGCCGCTTCCCGAAAATCTGGAATCGAAGGTGCTTGAAGTGGCAAGACTGCGGATTCTCAAGGCGAAAGCGCAAAGCAAGGAACTCAAAAGCGTCAGCTATTCCGAGGGCGAGCTTTCCAAAACGGAAACGTATCTGACACCCGAGGATTTTGAAAAGGCGGAAAGCAAGGTGTTTGACTCGCTTTCATGCCTGAGGGGGTGCCGTATTGTTGAACTTTAACACCCCCGAAGAATGGAAAAGCGAAAGTGTGCTGTACCCGACGACAGTCAAAAAAGACCGCTATAACTGCGAAACGCTTGAAACGGCAACGGACGGCACAGTGCTTCGCCTTGCATGGCGTCCCGTCACGGACGAAGCGACAATCGAAGAATATGGAATCAGTCACAAAGGCGGCATCAAAGCGGCTCTTTTTGACGCTTCCGTGAGCGTTAAATTGTTTGACATCATTGTATATGCAAGGCAAGATTCAACAGCTGAACGACACCCTTTCCCAAAAGGAAACGGAGTATCAGGCGAAAATCGCCGATATGGAGTTTGACGCAAAGCTTTCCGAGCTTCTCAAGCAGTCCGGTGTCAAAAACGCCAAAGCGGCGAAAGCACTTCTTGACCTTGACACACTCAAAGTAAGCAAGAATCAGGACGCCGATATCAAAGCGGCGGTTGACGCTTGCAAAGAAGAAAACGGTTATCTGTTCGGCTCAGATGAACCGATTCATAATCCGATTGCCCCGACAGGCGGAAGCACACCGCCGGACTCGCTTTTGAGTATGCGGGCGGCACTCGGACTTTCAGCCGAAACAAAATAAATTCAGAAATGAGGTTTTACAATGAATGCAATTGCACTGTTCAAACAGTACACAACCCTTTTGGACGAGGTCTACAAGAACGCTTCGCTCACAAGCGACCTTGACGGCGCATCTGACCTTGCAAGACAAGGCTCGAACGCAAACGAGCTGATTATTCCGAAGATCTCCATGGACGGTCTTGCCGACTATTCGAGAAACGGCGGCTATGTAAACGGCGACGTGACGCTCACCAACGAGACCGTCAAATGTAACTTCGACCGCGGCAGAATGTTCAACGTCGATAACATGGATAACGCCGAATCGGCAGGCATCGCTTTCGGTCGGCTGTCCGGCGAATTTATCCGGACAAAGGTTGTTCCCGAGCTTGACGCTTTCCGCTTTGCAACCTATGCCGGTATTCCGGGCATTTCGACGACAGCCGGTGCGACTCTTACCA
>JALEYA010000181.1 GCA_022779945.1 Oscillospiraceae bacterium
GCGACAGCCGCATAAAAAGAGCGATAAAAAGGCATAAAAAGAACCCCGGAAGAACTCTCCTCCGGGGTGTAAGTCACTACTTTTTGATTAGTATGTGAAGTCGTAGGTGTCGTGCATTTCACCTTTCAGACCAAGGGTAAGCTCTGCGCCGAGTTTACCGGTACCGGTTCCTTCAAGCGGAAGCTTCACGTCAAGCTTGGTCATCTGACCTGCGCCGTTAACATCAACAGTAAGAGTAGCGCCGGGATAGGTCATGGAAGCGTTGGTGATCTGAGCACCGGCGGGAAGCTCAAGAGTCGCAAGGTTCAGCGGATCCAGGCAGGACTCGTGACCGACCGGGTTTACGGTGGTGGTTCCGTCGTAGGAGGACTGCTCTGATTTCAGGGTGATGTTAAGGGTGTAACCGTCACCGGCGGGTGTTGCCGTAGCGGAAGCAACATATTCTTCCTTGAGAGCGGCGTCACGACCGTTGGGAACGATGTATGCGTTCATGTCAGCCTGGCCGCCGTCCTGATCGGTGGCTACGCCGTTTGCAACGGTAAAGGTCTTGTCTGTGCCCTTCATAAAGCCCTGAAGAAGCTTGTCAACCGTGCCCTGAAGGAAGGATACGGAGCAGTCTGTGCACTGAATGTCAATGGTGCCGACCTTATGCATGCCGGTATACTTCAGATCCTTCTTCGCGGTGTTGATGACTTCGTTGTACTTGGCAACAACTTCAGCCGGAGTGGCCGGTACGCCTGTGGAAGCGGCGGGAGCGTCAGCAGCAGGTGCGGAAGAAGCATCGCCGGCAGGTGCGGCAGGAGCGTCAGCGGCAGGAGCTTCGGCAGAGGGAGCCTCGGTAGCCGGAGCGGCAGTGGGAGCCTCAGTAGCGGGCTGTGTTGCCGGAGGCTGAGTAGCCGGGGTTGTGTCGGCGACAACCGGTGCTGCGGACTGAGCCGAGCCGTTGCCCTTGACATCGACGTTAATCTCGATTCCCTTTGTTGCACCGAGACCGAAGCCGCCTAAAAATACGATAAGCGCTGCGAGTACGATAGCAACGATTTTAATTTCTTTCTTCATGAGTTGGTACTCCTTTCAAATTAGTGCGTTTTTTCATTTTCATCAAACGCTCGTGATGAATGGCTCGTTCCATGCGAGCGGAATCGAAGTCATTTACTTATAAAAAATACAATAAATTTTAAAAAAAGTCAAGTCATTTTCGGTATTCTTTATTACTTTTTTTCAATAGTGTTTTACGTCCCTTTTGCCTGTGGGCAATTTTGATAAATTATGCCCTGTTTCTCTATGCAGGCTGACGGAAAATCAGGCTTCCTCTTCGGCTTTTTGTCTTGCGTTATGGACATATTCATAAACCGGTTCAAGGTTCTTCCGGCTCAGCGGATACGCAAACTGCATCAGCACAAACACGAGGGTGTAAACGATCGCCGGAATGATCGTGCACACAAAGAGGATGCCTTCGCCGACGCCTTCGATGTATCCCTTGTCGGCCATGGTCTGACCGTTGTAGCCGGCGACCTTGCTTAAAAGAAGAAGTCCGCCCGTGTCCGCCGCGGTCTGTCCGAGCTTGCGGCAGAAGGTGTAAACGGCGTAAATCGCGCTTTCACTGCGAAGCCCGGTCTTGTATTCCTGGTAGTCGATGACGTCCGCAACCACCGCCCAGTTGGTGATGCTGACGAACGAGTAGCCAAAGCCGATGATGAACAGGAAAACCATGAAAACAACCGGACCGCTGCCCGTTCTTTCGCAATGCGGCACGATGAAGAACATTAAAACGGAGGCAAGCGCCGAGAAGAACGTGCCGACGCCGCAAAGCTCTTTCTTTCCGAAGCGTTTGACGAGTTTCGGCATAAAGAGGATCATGACGACCATCGGAAGATAGTTGGCGATGGTGCCGATGATGGAAAGCTTGGTGTTTTCGAAGTAGTTTTTGTAAAGATACTGGTTCAGGGAAGCAAACTGAAGCTGACCGCTGATGAGAATGCCGGCGAGGGCAACGGCAACGAACGGACGGCTTTTGAGCATACCGAGATAGGTCTTTTTCATATCGACCTTCGGGTCGGCTTCGGAGGGGACACGTTCCTTCGTTGTCTTAAAGCAGGCAAAGTAGAACAGCATGGAAAGCACGCCCATGATAACGCCGAAAATCAGCATACCGTTGGCGTTGGCGGTTTCGACCGTGCGTCCGTCGGCGGTCTGCGTCTTGGTGTAGATCACGAGCGGGGCGACAAGAAGCGGAGCCGCACCGCCGATTCCGCCGCCGATGGAGCGGAAGGTGGAAAGCAGGGTTCTTCCGTCGGGGTCGTCGGTGATAACCGAAGCGAGCGAGCCGAACGGAATATTCATGCCGGTGTAAAGCATACCGAACAGGATATACGTCACATAGGCAAGAAGAAGAATCATCGTGTCGCTTGTCGTAAAGCGTGAAAAATCGACGAAGCAGAGCATAGCCGAGATGCCGAGGGGTACGGCGAGCCACTTGAGGTACGGGCGGAATTTACCGTCCTTATTGGGCTTTTTCTTGGCGACAAGCAAGCCCCACAGCGGGTCGTTGATGGCGTCCCAGAGCCGGGTCACAAGAAACAGCGAGGCGACCTTGGATTCGGCAAGCTTTAGCACGTCGGTGTAAAAGACCTTCAGGAACGAGGAAACATAGGTCAGCACGAACAGGTTGCCGGCGTCGCCGAGCATATAGCCCATGCCCTCTTTGATACCGATTTTGTTGGAGCTTTGCGCCCCGGTATCGGGTTTTTGGTTGGTTTTTTCTTTCATTCGCATTCTCTCCCGTTAAAATTTCGTAAAGATAGGATACCATTTTTGAATCGAAAATACAAGCCTTTTTCGACAAGAAACGAAATTGATGTGGGGAGATTCGGCTGAGCTTGCCCCTTCCGACGGCTTCGCCGCCACCTTCCCCTAAAAGGGGACGGCTGTCGGTGCTTTCCTTTAATAAAGAGGTAAACCTGAAAGGCAGAGAATCAGGCTCCCCTTTTAGGGGGAGCTGTCAGCTTTGCTGACTGAGGGGGCTCTCTGACCGCCAGCACGAGGTGAAATGCAGCTGAGCTTACTCCCTCCGACGGCTTCGCCGCCACCTCCCTCACGAGGGAGGCTTGCCCCTTCCGACGGCTTCGCCGCCACCTTCCCCTAAAAGGGGACGGCTGTCGGTGCTTCCCTTCAATAAAGAGGTAAACCTGAAAGGCAGAGAATCAGGCTCCCCTTTTAGGGGGAGCTGTCAGCTTTGCTGACTGAGGGGGCTCTCTGAC
>JALEYA010000206.1 GCA_022779945.1 Oscillospiraceae bacterium
ATACAATCTTTTCATCTGAACAGCAATTTGCGGTGTTGACTTTTTTCGGCTGTGAGTATATAATATATAAAACATAGACCAAATGCGCAAACGGCTTCAGCCGCAAGCGGGAGAAGTACCCGAATCCGTCATTCCAAGAGAGGAGCAGCAAGGTGAAAGTGCTCTGTCTGACTTTCGGCGAAATGCACCCGTCAGCACCTGTGGGGAAAGTTCAGTATCTTCAGGCGTATTCCGGCGTTAACGGAAAAGAGTGATAAACGAGAGTGGAACCGCGCAGATGCGCCTCTGTTGCTTCGGCAATAGAGGCGTTTTTTGGGGGCAACCTCTAAAAACCTCGCGGCATCCGTCATAGTACACAACTAATGCCGTCTTTGTCGTTAAAAAACCTTGAAATACACAAAGTATTCCTGCGGTTTTTTGCCTAAAATCCGACATCATTTGTGCACTATGCCGAATACCTTTCGATTTTTATAGATCGCCTTTTGTTTATGAATTTCACAAAGTCGGAACAATATCAAGAAAGGAAGCGGTATTGACTGCACCCGTAAAAATGTTAAAACAACTGAATTTACCGAACAAACTCACACTTTCAAGAATGATCATCGCCCCGATTTATCTTGCGCTGATGCTCATTGACTTCAAGTATCATTTTCTTGTTGCCGCTGTTCTTTTCGGTATCGCCTCGCTGACCGATTTCTTTGACGGAATGCTTGCAAGAAAGTATAACCAGATCACGGTTTTTGGGAAGCTTTGCGATCCGATCGGTGATAAGATGCTGACCGTTGCGGCACTTCTTGCCTTTTTACAGCACGGCTACTGCAGTATCTGGGTTATTATGATCGTGCTCTCGCGTGAATTTGTTGTCACTTCGCTTCGCATGGTTGCCTTGACACAGAATATTGTGATTGCCGCCGGGATTTTAGGTAAAATCAAAACGGCGTGTCAGATGGTGTTTACCGTTATCGTGATGATACTCATGCAGTTCGGCTTGCCTGAAAGTTTCCCTGTAAGCGTTGCAACCGTTTCAAACATACTGATGTGGATCGTGGCGATTCTTACCGTAGCATCGGGTATCAAGTATCTGGTTGACGGATTTAAAATGATTGATTTTGATTCTTAATTTGCTTTGTCGGTTGTTTATTGCAAAGCGGATTATCTGGAAAGGCTATGATGAAGAGTAATGTTTGACAGACTGAAAGAGGATATACAGTGCGTCAAGGACAGAGACCCTGCCGCAAGAAGCACAGTTGAAATTATGCTTCTTTATCCCGGCTTTAAAGCCGTCAGAATGCATCGAAAAGCGCATTGGCTTTTTAATCACAAAATGTTTTTTCTTGCCCGGCTTGTTTCCCAGCGGTGCGTGAAAAAAACGAATATTGAAATCCACCCGGGCGCGACGATCGGGCGACGGTTCTTTATCGACCACGGCACCGGCGTTGTCATCGGTGAAACCGCCGTAATCGGCGATGATTGTACCGTATATCAGGGCGTGACACTTGGCGGTACGGGTAAGGATCACGGAAAGCGTCACCCTACTTTGGGCAATAATGTTCTTGTCGGCGCAGGGGCGAAGGTTCTCGGACCGTTTACGATCGGAGATAATTCCAACGTTGCGGCGGGCTCAGTCGTGCTTTCGGCAATTCCGCCCAATTGTACGGCGGTAGGCTCCCCGGCAAGAGTCGTTAAGCAGAACGGAAGGCGTGTCGATAAGCTTGACCATGTTCACGTTCCCGACCCGGTTGCACAGGAGCTTTGTATTCTCCGCGCGAAAATCAAATATCTCGAAAGACAGGGTGAGAAAAATGAAAAAGAACAAGAACCTGTTGAGCAAACAGATGATGATTCTATTTACTATATATGAAAGGAAGAAGATAAAATGAGAGTTTTCAACACCTTAACAAGACAAAAGCAGGAACTTGTACCGATAACGCCGGGTGAATTTAAAATTTACGCCTGCGGTCCTACTGTTTATAACTTTATCCATATCGGAAACGCCAGACCGCTTTGTGTTTTTGACGTTCTTCGCCGCTATCTGGAATACAGAGGCAACAAGGTCAATTTTGTTCAGAATTTCACTGATATCGACGATAAGATCATCCGCCGGGCGAATGAGGAAGGTCTGACCTTCAAGGAAATTTCTGAAAAATATATCGAGGAATTCTGGAAAGATGCCAAAGGCATGAATATCCGTGAAGCAACGTACCACCCGAAGGCTACGGAAAATATTGATGAGATTATTGCAATCGTTTCCACACTGATTGAAAAGGGCTATGCCTATGCTGTTGATGGGGACGTTTATTTCAGCACAAAGAAATTCCACGAATACGGCAAGCTTTCTCATCAGCCCCTTGAGGATCTCGAAGCGGGAGCCCGAATCAACATCGGCGAGCTGAAGAAAGAACCGATGGATTTTGCCCTCTGGAAGAACGCAAAGCCCGGCGAGCCTTATTGGGAATCTCCGTGGGGCAAGGGCAGACCCGGCTGGCATATTGAATGCTCTGCCATGGTCAGACGCTACCTCGGCGAAACGATCGACATCCACTGCGGAGGTCAGGATCTGATCTTCCCGCACCATGAGAACGAGATTGCGCAAAGCGAATGCTGCAACGGCGTTCCGTTCGCAAATTACTGGATGCATAACGGCTTTATCACCGTTGACAAGGTCAAGATGTCGAAGTCGCTCGGCAACTTCTTCACCGTCCGTGACGTTGCGGAAAAATACGGCTATGAGCCAATCCGGCTTCTCATGATTTCCTGTCAGTACAGAAGCCCGATCAATTACAGCATT
>JALEYA010000212.1 GCA_022779945.1 Oscillospiraceae bacterium
AGTCCTCAACCTTTTCGGAACTCATTGATTGTGATTGATGTGAACCGTTGTACAAATATACCGTATCTTTGATCGCATAGAACTTTTCCGCTTTTATCAAAGCATTTATTAAAAATAGCGGATCCTCATATACTCTCAAAGGCGGAAATTGAATGTCATTATCAACTAAAAATGAACGTTTAAACACAAAACGCCAAAACATAAAATCGAATTGATAATCTGTAAACATTATAAATCCCTCTGCGGAAAAGTTTCTGTCCTCTCCCCACGGCTTATCGGTATCAGTCCGCTTTGCCGAGCCGCCGCATATTAAAGCTTTGTTTTTTTCGGCCGCCGTGTAAAGTGTTTCCAACACCGATTCATTCGGATAGCAATCATCCGCATCCATAAATGCGATATATTCACCGGCAGCGGCTTTGATTCCTTTATTTCGTGCCATACCGGAACCCTGATTCGACTGATAGAGATACCTGATTCGGGAATCCGAAACAAGAGCCTTTTTTATGATATCGGCAGAATGATCGGTTGACCCGTCATCAACACAAACAATTTCAATGTCATGAAGCGTCTGAGAGCCCACACTATGTAATGTTTCTTCTAAATATGCTTCCGCATTATATATCGGTATTACAACTGAAACTTTGCACATGGTTACCTCCCGATAATATCCTTTAACTTATAAAGCACTTTTCCTCCGATACTGATATTTCTTTTGTACAAAGCCCTGATTTCATCGGTATCGGCATGATACTCCTGTAAAATATGATATTGCTGTTTTATCATTTCTTTATCTCTGTAATCAATTGCCGTATACAGCCTTTTGGTTGCATAACGAACCGTAATCAACCTGTCATATTTTTCACTTTCTTCTTGTGTCAACGGTATTCTTTTCAGCGTCTGCCGAATAATTTTCTCATGCTCTGCCCACCGCTGTAGCTCTTTTTCCTGTGTAGAATCTCCTGCGGACATGCTGTTGCCGTAGACAATATAGGCATAAAGCGGTTCATCTAAAAAATATCGGCTGAAGCGATAATACAAAGGCAATAACAGCTGCCAGTTTTGTCCTCGTCTTGCCGGATAAATCTCTCTGTCCGGATTCACCTTGTCGAAATCGGCCATACGCACCATATGGCAACCGGCACAAAAATGGGATTCCTCCTTCAACAAAAGCTCAAACTGATTCGGTTCATAGCGATGTTCAAACCGCTGTGCCTCCCGTTTAACCGGATTGTGTAAATCGTCTGCACGGAACACATAGGCATCACTACTGATAACCGCACAATCAGGATGATCATGAAACGCCGCAAGCCGTTTTTGCATGGAATCCGGAATATAGAAATCGTCCGGATCGGACCAGCAGAGATAGTCCCCGGTCACACATTTAAGACCTGTGTTGATTGCCGCTCCCAAGCCGGCGTTATTCTGATATATGTACTTTAATGTCATCTTTGTCTCGGCAAAAACAGAAATGTAATGTTTCAGAATGTCTGCCGTTTTATCCGTTGAGCCGTCATCAACAGCAATCACTTCTAGGTTGTGATATGTTTGATCTAAAACAGATTGCAAATATCTTTCTAAAGTTTCCGCCACATTGTAGCAGGGAACAATTATGCTTACCAGTTCTCTGTTCATAAAAAGACCTCATTATATCTTATTGCTTTTGATACTCTCACTAACAACATACTTGCGTTTTAACAAATTGCCGGTTTCGATAATTTTCTGCTGAAAAACCGGAATTTTCGCCGACAATACAGCCTTTATGCTTTGAGCATTCTCTGTTATCCAACGATATTTATCAAGTATTGCGGTTTGAGAAGAAATATCCTGATAAGGCAGTACAAAGTTTTCTTCAGTGCCGAAAAGATCCCGTGCAATTCCTCTTGATTTCACAGAATAGCCCAACGCCAATGTCGGTACTCCTGTTGAGTAGGCTGCAATCGTTGCATGAGTTCGTGCACCAATAAAAAAAGAGCATTGAGATATTATCCATTTCAGTTTCCGTGCGTCCTGATCTTCAACCAAACAAACACGACCACCGGATCTGTATTCATTATACAGTTTTTTCAGCGGCTCTCTGTCATCATTATTCTTCCAGGCAACATGGGGAATAAAAGCAACCGAAGCCGTTGTATGGTTCAAAACATAGGATACGGTTGTCCTGAGATTATCCAGAATAAGGGCGGGATCCTTTGATTTTTTCAAAAACAACGGGCTGATATTGATACCGACCGTATTACCCGTTATAAACGCAGACGGCAAATCGGTTTTACAAACCGGCAAGCAAAAGGCAGAATCCGGACAGTAAATAGCATTATTCAGACCATTATTTTTCAGAGCATCAAAAGTGATATGCTCTCTTGCAGAAATCAGTTCAAATGACCGCAAATCCTCAAGTAAAGCATCATCTTCCAATAATTCCGGTTCAATTGAGCAACCGATTAAAATACTGTGTTTTATTCTCTTGAGTGCATACTTATGAAGCAGGTTATACTTCGGATAGTTTTCATAACAAAAAATATCGCCACCGATAGAAACCAAAATATCATCCGGATTCAGCTTATCTATTGCAGGCTTAAACGGAAGAATATCCATATAGAAATAATTCTTCTCAACCTTCAGCTTGAAATAGGAATAAAGCCGATCCATAGGCGATATTCCTTTTTCGGATTCAGACGGAAACACATCAATTATATCTGTGATACCGTATTCTTTTTCCTCATCTGGTGCATCCGACAATAATACCGTATTCTCTTCACCCAGCATATGAGACACGGTTCTTACCAAAGCTTCACAACCGTGATTTGCACTTCCTACATGATTATATAATACAAATCTCATATCAATGTTTATCCCTTTTCAGTAGTCTATATACAGTTCTGATTCTCACCCTCAGAAAAAGGTATATTCTCATCAACAAAAGCTGTCTTGTTATAAGGCAATGAACAATCGGCAACATTGTTGAATCAAGATTTTCTTCACTCAACTGTGATTTGACTTTATTATCTTCAATTAAACCTTTTGCCAATTCCACGCAATCTTTATGATCTTCATATCCGTAAAATATAACAAAAGCTGCGTAACT
>JALEYA010000224.1 GCA_022779945.1 Oscillospiraceae bacterium
CTGGTCAATGGTCAACACACCGCCCTCCGGCTTATAGGTGATTTTCACATAAGCGGAAACGGACGGACAGCCCGCCTTGATGGCAACCTTCTGACATTCTTTGACGATGTCTAAAAGCTGATCGTAGTCGTCGCCCTCGATGGTTGTCTCAAAGGGACCGACATAATAGTTGAGCCCTGTGCTTTTGATGTAGTCGATAACCTCGTCTACGATGCGCACAAGCTCGTCAGTGTTTTCCGCCTGCGGCAGAACCTGAATGGCTACACTTGCTGTCATTTTTTTACAGCTCCTTTCGAAAAAAATTTTTTTCAATCAAACAGAAACGCCACGGATAACTCCCGTGGCGAAAAAAGCTTTTAAACTTCCTACGTCGGCATTATCCGCATCAGGTTAAGGGTCAAAGACTCCGGTCTTTATCTCAGCCAAGCAATATCAGCACCCCTGTTTGATTTGATTTTATATTAGCACTCCGAGCGCAAAATGTCAAGAAGTCCGGGGAGATTTCTGCAGCCTTTGCGCCGACAAAAAAACAGACAGCCGGCAATCGCAAAAGAAATACCGAACTGTCTGTCAATCCTCTTAAGAAACGGTTATTTAACCGGGTATCTGTACTCACCGAGCCATTCGGAGGTACAGAAGCGTCTTGCTCTGACAACGACTTCGTTTTCGTAAACCTCAATCTGAAGGCCTGCGCCCGAATCGTCCTGTACACCGTCGGCCGGTACGTCCGTGCACTTCGGGATAATAAGCTTATAGGTGTCGTCGCCCCACTGTCTTGTTTCGATTTTATTGGTGTGGGTGTGACCGTTGATGAAGAACACGTTGTGGTGCTGCATCAGAACATAGAGAAGCTCCGCACCGTTTTCGTCGATGAAATCGAGCGGATGGTGGCAGAATACGAAGGCGGGCACGCCCTTTTCGTCCGCCTTGGCCAACACACCGTCAAGCCAGTCAACTTGTTCTTTGGAAATCGTCGGCATATCGGAATTGTCCGCTTCGGAAGCCATAAACGCAAAGACGGCGTGGTCAAGCTCCTGACTGTAATAATACGGTGCTTCAACATTCGTGCCGTGGAAGCTGTTGAAGCAGTTCCAGAAATAGGCCGCACGTTTTTCGAACACCTTTTCGCCGGCTCCGTTGCCCGTGTCGTGGTTGCCCATGGCGGTATAAACGGAAGCAGCGGGCTTGATGACATCAATCAGACCGTTGAAAAGCAGATTTTCGGCAACCTGACCGCTCATGGTGTTGTCGCCGAGGAAAACAAGCGCATCGTTTTCGGTTTCGCAGTTCTTGACATCATAAAGAGCGCTGACGAATCTCTTGCGGCTGACGCTGTTGTTCATTTCGATATGAGCGTCGGACAACACCGAAAAGTTCATCAGACAGTTGTCCTTGTCCTTGACATCATACGAATCGGTCGCAATGGGGACGCCGATGAGGAAAACCGTGGCAAGAATGAGGGCAACAAGTTTTCTGAGTTTGATAAAATACATGGGGATTACCTCCTTTTTCAGCCGGTTCCCGAAACAACTTGTCCGGTCGGCTCTTTTCCACTTTAGTATAGCAAAAGAATTTTCAAAATTCAATAAGATTTCCGCAATATTGAAGACGATTTTAGCTTTTTTGGCGAACAATATGCAAAAAGCCTTGACAAATCTATTCTAATGCATTAGAATAGAGCCATACTAATGCATTAGAATAAAATCATGGAGGGATTGTCATGCCCACACCGAAAATTTTTGAAAGCGAATACCGTTTCTGTCTGATCCTTTGGGAACACGAGCCGATTTCCAGCCGTGAGCTTTCCGAACTGTGCAAAGAAAAGCTCGGCTGGTCAAAAACGACGACCTATACCGTCATCAAGCGGCTTTCCGACCGGGACGTCGTCAAAAACGAAAACGCCGTTGTCACGTCCCTTGTGTCCAAGGACGAAGCGCAAAAAGCCGAAATTGACGAGCTTGTCGAAAAGAAGTTTGAAGGATCTCTTCCGGCTTTCATTGCCGCTTTTGCGAAGCGACAGAAGCTTTCCGACAAAGAAATTGAGGAAATTGAAAGAATTATTGAAAAAGGGGGACAATAAATGTCAGAGCTGTTTTTGAAAATTCTGAACCTCGGTATCACCGCAAGCTATGTGATCGCGGCGGTCATGCTGCTTCGGCTGATTTTTCGCAAGAAAGCGCCGAAAAAGCTGATTTGTGCCTTGTGGCTTCTTGTCGGACTTCGGCTTGTCTGTCCGTTTTCGCTTGAAAGCGTATTGAGTCTGATTCCGTCTGCCGAAACCGTACCGCCGGAGATTGTTTCTTCTCCGTCGCCGCAGATTACAAGCGGTTTTGCGGCTTTCAATTCCGTTGTCAACCCGGTTTTATCCGAAACCTTTGCCCCGACACCTGAACAGAGCGTAAGCCCGATGCAGATTCTGACTGAGGTCGGCGCATGGGTGTGGATCGTCGGTGTGCTTGTCGTATGTTTGTACGGACTGATCTCCTATGTAAGACTGAAAAGAAAAATGGCGGACGCGGTTTTGCTGTCCGGCAACATCTTCGAAAGCGAAAAGGCGGAGTCGCCGTTTATTTTAGGTTTTATAAGACCGAAAATCTATCTTCCGTTTGCCCTGTCCGACGCCGACCGTGAAAATGTGATTGCGCACGAGACGGCACATATCAAACGAAAAGATCATATCATTAAG
>JALEYA010000012.1 GCA_022779945.1 Oscillospiraceae bacterium
GAAGAAAAAGTCCTGTTCAGCTTCTCGCCGAGAAGCTGGCGGCGTAAGCGACGCCGTTTTTGAACGCCTTTTTCGTTCCGCTACGCTCCACTCAAAAGGCGTTCAAAAACATTGTACTATATCTTGACCTTATTTTTTACCAAAAATGGGTCACATCTATTTACAACGCAGAGACGGGAAAACCACCTGTCTGCCTTTCATTTGACAAAACAGCGCTTTCTTTGCTATAATGAGGAATACTTGCATGGGTGGTGAAAGAATGAAAAAGTGGATTGCTTTCATTCTGAGCCTTGTGTTGATTTTTTCTTCGTGTGTGGAAGTTTGTGCTTTTGTCAGTGCGGACAGCGGATTGAAAGCTTTGCGTGCTCAATTTTCACGAGGAAAAGGACCGTCAAAAAACGGCTATGCGATTGATTACAGCTTCTTCTCCCCCGTTACCGACGAAAACGATGAGACAAAATACCCTCTTGTAATCATCATGGCGGGAGCCAGAGAGGGCGAATATGAGGGCAAAGAGCTTTTGGCAAACGAATATGCCATGTGGTCGTCCGATGAGTACCAGAAGCGTTTTCTGGCAAGTGGCGGCGGTTTTATTCTGATTGCAAGAGCACCCGAGGAAAAATACCTTTGTTGGGATTCGCAGACATTGACAGCTCCGCTGAAAGCGGCCGTTGATGATTTTACGCAAAGGCATCCGAACGTTGATACCAACCGGATCGTACTGGTCGGGTGGTGCCTCGGCGCAAAGGGCGTTGTCAATCAGGCGTGCGCTTACCCGGGTTATTATTCGGCGGCGGTGATGATGGTGCCGTCTTTTGCTATATCTCTGGCACAGGCGGAGCAAATGAAGGATCTGCCTGTCTGGCTTCACGGCTGTAAAAAAGATTCGTTTGCCAATTATGAAATGTATATCGGGCCGACATGGGAAAGACTCGTTTCGACCGCAGCAGATAAGCGAATGCGGCTTTTTACCTGTTATGACGAGGCGGTAAATACGACATTTTTCCTGAATCATAATGTGTGGCTGCAAGGCTCATATGATATGCAGTATACCGGCAAGGGTTACAAAGGCATGACAACCGTTGACGGGGATGGCAACACGGTAAACATCGACAGGGGCATGATCTTCTGGCTCTCTTTTTGGAATATGCCGTTTTTACAGCCGATCCTTACCCCGTCGGACAGCTGTCCGTGTGCGTGTCACAGTGAAAATTTATTGAAAAGATTTATGTGGAAAGTATATATAGGCGTCTGTCAGATTCTGTTTCTTGGTTCGAAGAGAAGCTGCAGCTGTGGTCAGACGCATTGGTGAAAAAAGATTGGAGTGGAAAAAAGTGGGAAGAAAACTGTTTTGCGAGATCAGTCCGTTCTGTTACAATATCTCGCTGAAAAAAGAAATTTGCAAACGGAAAGTCAAGGACGCTTTAAGCAAGGAAAAATTTGCTGAAGAGCGGTCGGAAAAGGAGCTTGACAATATTGTCAAGGGACATTCGTCCGTTCTGATCCGTCGGCTTCACGGCGTGGATATCCGACTGCAGGAAAACAAGGTGACCAATATCCGACTTGCCTGCGGAAAAATCAACGGCATTGTCGTTCACCCGGGCGAAACGTTTTCATTCTGGCGGACGGTTGGTGCGGTTTCGGAAAAGCTCGGCTATAAAGAAGGGCTTGTTATCAAAAAGAACAGCTTTTCTTCGGGAATCGGCGGCGGACTTTGCCAGATGGCGAATATGATTCATTATCTTGTGCTCAACAGCCCCCTTGAAGTGACGGAGCTTCATCATCATTCCGACGCGCTGTTTCCGGACGAAAGAAGAAGAGTACCGTTCGGAACAGGTACGTCGATTCTGTATAACAATGTTGACTACCGCTTTAAAAATACAACAAATCAGGATATTCAGCTTCTTACCTGGTGTGAGGACGAAGAAGTGCTTGCGGAAATGCGCAGCGAGCGTCCGTTTCCGTATCGCTATAAGCTTGTGGAAGAAAATCACCACTTCAGAATGGAGGACGGCGTATACTACCGGATTTCTCAGGTGTACCGTCTTGTGATCGACAGGGAAACCGGAGAACAGGTGGACAAGCAGCTTGTGCTCGACAACCATTCTAAAGTTATGTATGACTATTCGCTGATTCCGAAGGATCAGATAAGGAACGACGAAAATGAAGCTGCAAAAACGAATTGAGGTCGCATTAAGCCGTTACGGTGACAGAACGGCCGTTATGCTCGGCGAAGAAAGCATCCGTTATCGGGAGCTTCGCAAAAGAGCCGAAAAAAATGCCGGACTTTTGAAAAAGCAGGGCAGCGGTGCGGTTATTGTTTACGGAAGCAAGAGCATTTTTCAGCTTGTGATGTTTGTCTCCTGTCTGCTTGCCAAAAGAGCGTACATACCCATTGATTCCTGCTGGCCGAAAAAAAGAATCCAATCCGCCGCCGAAAAAGCCGGTTCAACGCTTTTATTAAGCGAGACGAAACTCGACATACCGGGTGTTGCCTGTTGTAACGAAGCAGAACTGGAACAATTTGAAGTACAGGCGGAGAAAGAACAAACCGACGAAACCGCCTATATCATATTCACTTCCGGAAGCACGGGAGAGCCGAAGGGGGTTCCTGTTTCACGGGATAATCTTGACCATTTCATCGGTTGGGTCGGTTCTTTGTATCCGCTTTCGGGCTATGAGGGTATTCGCGTGATGAACAAGGCAAGCTTCAGCTTTGACCTGAGCGTGGCGGATATTTATTATTCACTTTGCGGCGGTCATACGCTCGTCCTCGAACATAACGACCCGGACGGCGGAATCGGCAGCTATCTTGCTGCGCTGAAGAAGAACGCAGTTGCGCTTGCGGTTGCGACGCCGACGTTTATCCGAATGTGTCTTTTAAGCGGAGAATTCTGTCGGGATCGGATTCCGTCTCTTCGCTGTATCTTCTTTTGCGGGGAACAGCTTGAGCCTGCAACGGTCAGAAAGCTTTTCAAAGCGTTCCCGGAACTTGAAATCATCAATGCCTACGGGCCGACGGAAAGCACCTGCGCCGTTTGTGCGGCGAGGATCACACCGGATATGCTCGATCAGCCTGTTTTACCCGTCGGAGAGGCGGAAAACAATGCCGTTGAAATCACGGTCGAAAATTCGGAGATCGTTCTTGTCGGAAAAAGTGTCTGCAAGGGCTATCTGAACGGTGAAAACGGCGGCTTTTTCACAAGAGACGGACAGAACGGCTTTTGTACCGGTGATATCGGCTATTTCGAGAACGGAAAGCTATTTTGTAAGGGCCGAAAAAACGCTTTTATCAAGTTCAAGGGCTACCGGATTGAGCTTGCGGACATCGAGCACAACCTGATGCGTCTGCCCGGCGTGGAGCAGTGCGCAGTGGTTGCCGACTACGGAAAAAACGAAAAAGTCAGAGCGCTCCGGGCTTTTGTTGTTCCCGAAAGCGGGACGGATTTGGAAGAATCGGAAATCAAGAAAGAGCTGTCAGAGCTTTTGCCCGACTATATGATCCCGAAAACGATCCGTTTTTTAACCGAAATGCCGCTGAACAAAAACGGAAAGCTTGACAGAAAGGGGCTTTGTGCCTTATGACGGATGTGAAAAAAATTCTTTTGGAACTGATCGGTGACGAAGCGGTTCTTGATTCCGGATGCGAACTGATTGAAAGCGGACTGCTGGACTCTCTTGCCATGATTGAGCTTCTTGATGCGCTGATCGATGAGGGTGTTGAGCTTCAGATCACCCGCATTGACCGTGAAATGCTGAAAACACCCGCACTTATCCAGAAGCTGGTGGACGAAAATTCATAAACGGCAAGGAGGAGTAGATGATGAACGAGCAAGCCGAACGAATGAAACAGGGAAAGCTCTATCAGCCGCTGGACGACGGAATTTTCGAAGAGCAGCTTCTCTGTCTTGAAAAACTGTATGATTACAATGCCACAAGACCGACCGAGCAGGAGAAAAGGGGAAGGTTATTAAAAGAAATGTTCGCCGAAATCGGTGAGAACTGCTATGTCGAGCCGCCGCTTCATGCAAACTTCGGCGGAAAGCACGTTCATTTCGGTGACTGGGTCTACGCAAACTTCAACCTGACGTTGGTGGATGACGGTCATATTTATGTCGGAAACGATGTGATGTTTGCCCCGAATGTTGTCGTTGCAACAGCCGGTCACCCGATTGACCCGACACTTCGGAGCAAGGGGCTTCAGTTCAATGCCGACGTACATATCGGCAATAACGTCTGGATCGGTGCCGGAGCGATTGTCATGCCCGGTGTGACGATCGGTGACAATTCCGTAATCGGAGCCGGAAGCGTTGTGACAAAGGACATTCCAAAAGGTGTTGTTGCGGTCGGTAACCCCTGCCGTGTCGTGCGTGAAATCGGGGAAAGGGACAGAGAAACCTTCTT
>JALEYA010000030.1 GCA_022779945.1 Oscillospiraceae bacterium
AAGATTATACATTGCCTCCGGGGCAAGATAAGCGTAGCCGGCATTCTTTCCGAGCGGGGCTTCGGTTGCCGTTTCGGGGCGGTTGACGGCACCGGAGGTAAAATAGATCGTACCTTTCGGATCGGTCATTTCGCTTTGATAGGCTTCGGCGGTTCTGTTGCCGTAAATAATGTTGGAAACCGTGTAGTAATGACTGTGACCCAACAGCACAAGGTCAATTTTAAATTCGTCGCAGATCGGCGACCATAAAAGCTCCATGATTTTGACCTCAGGAATCCGGTGCGGCTCTCTTTCGCCGTAAAGGTCATGGTGGAACATCATGATTTTCCATTTGACACCGGGATTCTGTTCAATCGCCTCTTTGACAAAATACCGGTGATCCACACCGCTACCGGTTGTGCTGTCCATAACAAGAAACAACGCATTGTCCTTGACGAACCAATAGTCAGAGCCGATATAAGACTTGACAAGCTGGCCGTTGTCCTCGTTCGGCACGTTTTTAAACGTCTTATACTCGATGCTCTTTTTGTCGTGGTTTCCGATCGCCGTTGCCACACTGACCGACTTTAAAACCGGGGAAGCCGAAAAGCCCTTGTACTCGCACTCAAGCGCCGAAGAAGCCTGATCACCGGCGGAAAGAACAAGCGACAGATCGGGTCTTTTTTCGGCGGCGTTTTCGAGTGTCTGACTGAACACCCGTGCACTTTCCTTAACCGAATCCGGTTCGTCCTCTTCAAGGCTGATATGAACATCTGTGACATAAAGGGCGGAAAATTTACCGTCCTTTTTGTCGGTTTTAAAAGAGTAGACAGCGGATTGATAACCCTTACTGATGCATTGATAATAGTAAACAGTGTCCTCTTTAAGTCCGCTTACAGTGACCTTGTTGGCATAGTCACCGTCGGTAGCTTTCAGACAAGTTCCCTCAAAAACCGTATCAAGCGCGTTCTTGCTTTCTCCGATAAGCACTTTCGGCGTGCTCTCTTCGTCGCTGTACCACGAAAGCCGTCTTTCACTTTCGTCACTTCCCGGAAAGACGGTAACGGCACTTTTTGCGTCCGCCGTTTCCCAATAAGCTGCCCATTCGTCCTCACTCACCGCAAAGGCCGGGACGCAAACCGAAGCGGTCATAACAAGCGTCAGAACCAAAGCCAAAATTTTTCTTACTGTTTTCTTCATTCTCTGTTCTCCTTATGATTTGTTTTTTCCCTGAAAAGTAAAAGCAGTCGGCATACCGGGAGCGTGTTTTGTTTTAAGGGAAAATCTTAAATCCAAACGTCCCGGCTACTGCCGACAGCAAAATACCTGATTGTATGTACCGCAAAATCTACGGCACTATTTCACTTCTCACGCTTACTTGCGCACACAGCTTATTCGCCACCGCCGACAGAACCATCCCAGGTATCAACGTGCGTGGCTTTCATTTCCTCCTCGTCAAACCAACGGGTGGTAACCGCCTTGGTTTCGGTGAAGAAGCGGAAACCGTCCTTACCGAGACAGTGCAGGTCGCCGATGAAAGAGTTCTTGTGACCCGTGAACGGGAATACACCGACGGGAACGGGGATACCGACATTTACGCCGACCATACCGCCGTCCGTGCGCTTGGCAAATTCTCTTGCATAGTAGCCGTTCTGAGTGAAGATAACCGAGCCGTTTGCGAACGGGTTGCGGTTCATGATCGCAAGACCCTCTTCGAAGCCCTTGACTCTCTTGATGCAAAGTACGGGTCCGAAGATCTCCTGCGTGCCGACGGTCATATCCTCGGTAACGTTGTCAAGGATTGTCGGTCCGATATAGAAGCCGTTTTCCGCACCTTCAACCTTGACGTCACGTCCGTCAAGAACCATGGTAGCACCCTCGTCAAGACCCTTCTGGATCCAGTCAAGAACGCTCTTCTTATGAGCGGCGGAAACAACGGGGCCGAGCTTGGATTCAGGAAGATAGGCAGGACCAACTTTCAGTTCGCTTGCGAACTGCTTTAAGTATGCGACAAGCTGGTCGGCAATCGTATCCTGAGCCACAACAACGGGAAGAGCCATACATCTTTCGCCTGCGCAGCCGAAAGCGGAGTTGATGATACCTCTTGCGCTTCTTTCGAGAGCGGCGTCTTCCAAAACGAGAGCGTGGTTCTTTGCTTCGCAAAGGCACTGTACTCTCTTGCCGTGAGCGGCGGCGGTTGCATAAATATGCTGACCGACGCTTGTGGATCCGACAAAGGTAATACCCTTTACGTCGGGGTGGGTCAGGAAGATGTCAGCCTCGACACGGCTGCAGGTAACAAGGTTGACAACGCCCTTGGGAAGTCCCGCTTCTTCAAGAAGCTCGCAAAGACGCATAGCGGTCATCGGAGTCATGGAAGCAAGCTTTAAAACGATCGTGTTGCCACA
This sequence comes from Oscillospiraceae bacterium, assembly GCA_022779945.1. Lineage (GTDB taxonomy): Bacteria > Bacillota > Clostridia > Oscillospirales > Acutalibacteraceae > UBA6857. The sequence continues at coordinate 2,388 of JALEYA010000030.1, forward strand.
GGCGATGCACATCGGAACCATCCAGCCCATCGGGATCATGCCCGGGAAGTTAAACGGAACGATACCGGCGAAAACGCCGACCGGTTCATAATAAAGCGTGGTGTCGTACCCGCTTGAGGTATCTCTCATGCTGTCGCCCATGGTGAGTGACGGAGCGCTGATTGCGTGCTCAACCGGCTCTTTTACCTTGAGGATATCGCCCTTGGCTTCGGAAAGAACCTTGCCGTGCTCAATCGCGCAGAGCTTTGCAAGCTCGTCCATGTTTTCGATAAGAAGCTCTCTGAATTTATAGAGAACCTGAACTCTTTTCATAACCGGGGTGTTGGACCACGGGCCGAAGGCTTCCTTTGCGCATTTGATTGCGTATTCAACCTCGTCTGAGGTACAGCACGGAGTCTTAGCGATTACCTCTCCTGTGCTGGGATTGTAAATGTCCATATACTTTTCCGTCTTTGACTCAAGCCATTCGCCGCCGGCAAAGTACTTGAGCTGCTTGATTTGTGCCATCGGAACACATCTCCTTATATTTTAATTTGACATCTTATATTAAGCCACAAACTACAGAAAAAATCAAGTAAAACCATGATATTTATTGTGTTATACCGTAATTTTTTTTGCCGCTTCCCGAAGCATCTCTTTCGCTTTGTCTTTTATCTCCTCAAACGGCAGGTGAAGCGGGTTCGTTTCGATCACTTCTTCGATTGAAAGCGTTTTTGCTTCGGCTCTGTCTGCCTCGAACAAGCCGACAACGGCAATCGTCTTTTTCGCTTTACTTCTCTTGGCAATTCCGAACGGTGCCTTTCCGAACAGGCTTTGCGAATCCATTTTTCCCTCACCGGTGATAACAAGGTCAGCGTTTTCGCTCAATGCTTCAAAACCGGCCGCATCGAGAATACAGTCAATTCCGCTTTGAAGCTTTGCGCCGAGAAAAGCCGCCGCCGCAAAGCCCATTCCGCCCGCTGCGCCCGCTCCGGGAAGCGTTGAAAAATCTTTCCCGAGCGTTCCGGCGGTCACTTCGGCAAGCTTGTAAAGCCCGTTGTCAAGTCTTTTCACCTGTTCTTCGTCCGCACCCTTTTGCGGTGCGAAAACAAAGGCGGCTCCGGTTTCGCCGAAAAGCGGATTTTTCACGTCGCAAAGAACGGTCAGCGGCGTATGTTGTAATCGCTTATCAAGTCCCGAAAGGTCAATGCGGTCAAGTTCTGCAAGTCCTATGCCGCCTCTTGGCACGAAAACCCCGTCGGACTTCAAAAATTTCACACCGAGAGCGGAAAGAAAGCCCGTTCCGCCGTCGGTCGTTGCACTTCCGCCTAAGCCTAAAAGGATTCTTTCGGCACCCTTGTTCAGCGCGTCAAGAACCAACAGACCCGTCCCGTAGGTCGACGCCCGGAGTGCATCGTTTTCTTTTTCGATACTGATGCCGCTTGCCGCCGCCGTTTCAATCACGGCGGTTTTATCCTTTAAAAGCGCATAGTTTGCGTCAATTATGTTTCCGAGAGGACTTTCGGCTTTTACGGTTATCATTTCACCGCCGAAAATATGTAAGTACGCTTCGCTTGTACCCTCGCCGCCGTCGGCGATCGGGATTTTGACGATTTCAGCTTCGGGGTACTTTTCTTTCAATACACCGCCGAGGATGTCGCAGACGCTGACGGACGAAAGCGTCCCTTTGAACGAGTCGGGAGCCATAATAATCTTCATTCTTTCATCAACCTTTCCAACACTTCGTCAAGGCTGTCGGCGACAGGTACTCCTGCGGTTAAAAGCCGCTTTTTCGAAAAGTGCCCGCGGCTTGTCAGAATACAGTCACAGCCGATTGCTCTTGCGGTTTCAAGGTCGTGCAGCGTATCACCGATAAAGACCGCCGTTTTCGGGTCGATTCCGTTTTGTTTGAGCCACGAAAGAGCCGTCTGCACCTTGCTCTGACCTAATTTATTGTCCGTTCCGAGAACGGACTCAAAATATCCGCTGATTCCGTATCGGTCAACCTGAGACAACAGCATATTCTGCTCGGTTGCGGAAATAATGACCTGGGTAAAGCCGTTTTTTGAAAGTGTGTACAGAACTCTTTTTGCATCGGGAAAAAGAGAGGTTGTCTCAAGCCGTCTTTCATACTCGGCGGCATAAATCTCGGCAACTTCTTCGTAGCTTTCGTTTTCGAACGTATAGCCGATCAGGTAATAAAAATCAAGGATCGGAAAGTCGAAGTTTTCAAGATAAAATTCCTTGGACGGCAAGGGCGGCAGATTTCTTTGATGAAGCATACTGTTTTCCAGGTCGATATTCATCTGAAGATCGTCAATCAACGTACCGTTCCAGTCCCATAAAACATAAGTATATTTTTTCATTGGTAACCTCGCAATTCTTTTTACTTATTATAGCATATCTGACGCCGACAGTACAGCAAAACTTCTGCGGTCAGGAAAGTCCGTCCGCCTTATCATGCCGCCGCTCAATTATTACAATATTTTAATAATTGATTTTCTTTCTGTTATTGAAACCGGTCAAAAAAAGTGATATATTATATAGCGTATTGATTTGATTATCCGGGAGATAAAGATAATGAAAACGCTTGAAATGATTGTTCCCTGTTTTAACGAAAGCGACGTTCTCGAACTGTTCTATAAAGAGGTTACACCGATCATGCAGTCGCTTGACGGCTACGATTACAGCTTTATTTTTGTAAACGACGGAAGCCGTGACAACACTTTAAAAATCATCAAGGCTCTTGCCAAAAAGGACAAGAGAGTCAAATACATATCTTTTTCAAGAAACTTCGGAAAAGAAGCGGCCATGCTTTCGGGTCTTCGGTACAGCCGTGCGGATTTTGTCGGCATTCTTGATGCCGACTTACAGCACAGCCCGGAGCTGATTCCCGAAATGCTCAAGGCGCTCGAGGAAGGCTATGACGTTGCGGCGGCGAAAAGAAGCGACCGTAAAGGCGAAAGCGGTCTGAAAAGCTTCCTTTCCGATTCGTTTTACAAGGTTGCCAACAAAATGACCGAGGTCGAAATCGACAACGGGGCGCAGGACTTCCGGATCATGAAGCGCAAGGTCGTTGACGCAATGCTTTCCATGACCGAGCATAACCGCTTCACAAAGGGCATTTTCAGCTGGGTCGGTTTCAAGACAAAGTGGTTCCCGCACGAGAACCGTGAGCGTGCCGCCGGCAACACAAAATGGAACATCAAAAAGCTTCTCAAATATGCCATCGACGGTATTTTAAGCTACTGCGATTCACCTTTAAGGCTTCCGATTTATCTCGGCGGTCTTTCAGCCTTTGCCGGCCTTATCTATTTCATCGTTTTCCTGATTTTACATTACGGCTGTGCATGGGCGCTTTCGGGTCTTCATGTGGTTCTTGCCGCGCTTCTTGTCATCGGCGGAATCATCATGCTGTGTCTCGGAATTATCGGCGAATACCTTGCGCGGATTTATGAAGAGGTCAAGGGCAGACCCGTCTTTATCGTAGACGAAACAAATATTGAACAGTAAAAATGCAAAACAATACCGGGATTGTGCAGGTCACAGTCCCGGCTCTTTTTTACTGTTCGCAAACGCCGACCTTAAAAACAGTCATTGTTTTGAATTTTTCCTTTGCCTTTATTACGCAGGACGGAAACTCGGGGCGGTTCGGCGAATCGGGATAAAACTGCGTTTCCAGACAGAAGCCGTAATGCTTTTTAAGCCCTATACCGTTTTTCCCTGTTTCACCGTCCATGAAATTGCCGGTATAAAACTGAACGCCCGGAAGATCCGTGAACACAGTAAGCTGTCTGCCGCTTTTTTCGTCAACCGCTTTTGCGGCAAGACGAAGCGTACCGGCTTCACCGTTGATGCAGAAGTTGTGGTCGTAGCCGCCCGCATTTTTCAGCTGAATGTCATCGGCACCGATATCCCGTCCGATTTCTTTTGCGGTCGTAAAGTCGAAAGCCGTGCCCTTAACCGCCCGGATTTCGCCGGTCGGTATACTGTTTTCGTCCGTCGGCGTAAAGGAATCACAGTTTAACATGATCTTTGTCGAAAGTACATCGCCGTTTGCGGTGGTGCCGAGGTTAAAATATGCATGGTTGGTCAGATTGATGATCGTATCCTTATCGCTGACGGCCTCGTAATGAAGCTCCAGCTCGTTTTTGTCGGTCAGGATATAAGTGACTTTGACGTCCACGTTGCCGGGAAAGCCTTCCTGGCCGTCGGGGCTGTGATAGGAAAACTCAACGGCATTGTCGTCCACAATAATAGCGTTCCAAAGGGCGCTGCTGTACTCTGCGCCGCCGTGAAGGCAGGTGATTCCCTTCTCGTTTTTGGTAACCTGATATTCTTTTCCGTTCAGAGTGAATTTTCCACCGCCGATCCGGTTGGCATACTGACCGATCACTTCACCGGTGAAGGTGCCCGAATTGATATGACCGAGAATGTTGTCAAAGCCGGCAATAATATCGCCGTTTTCGCCGTTCCTGTCGGGGCAGCAAAAGGAATCCAGCGTTGCTCCTCTTGTAATGATTCCGGCGGTTACACCGTTATTATTCTCGATGGTATAAAGATACACCGGTCTTTCGTCCGGCATGGTATCATAAAGTGTTTTTGTTACGCTCATCGTTGTTTCTCCTTTTGTTCTTTTGTTTGCCTTTATTATATCATAAGTTTTTCTTAATGTAAATCGGCTTTCAGACCCGCCCGAAAATCGAGGTTGAAAAAAATGAAGAAATATGATAGAATTTTAAAGAATAATATTTTTTATGACAGAAAGGCGGGCGGATTATGCCATACGAAAAGCTGAAAACAATCATCAAAAACAGCCGCAACCTCTGTGTTTTTACCGGAGCCGGTATCAGCTGTCCGTCGGGTATTCCCGATTTTCGCTCCGCCGACGGTCTTTATCATCGGGAAACAAACTTCACGTTCCCGCCCGAGCAAATCATTTCTCATTCGTTTTTTCTCCAGCATACGGATATGTTCTATGAGTTTTACAAGAGCGCGATGCTTTATCCCGACGCCAAGCCGAATGCCGCACATCTTTATTTTGCGAAGCTTGAAGCCGACGGCAAAAATGTCACCGTTGTCACCCAGAATATCGACGGACTGCATCAGGCGGCCGGCAGTAAAAACGTTGTTGAGCTACACGGAAGCGTTCACAGAAACAACTGCACCATATGCAAAAAAAGCTTTCCCCTTAACTACATTGCCAGAAGCCGTGGCGTTCCGCTTTGCGACAAATGCGGCGGCATCGTCAAGCCTGATGTGGTTTTATACGAAGAACCGCTTGACGAAGCCGTCATAGACCGGGCCGTTACGGCGATTGAAAAGGCAGACACTCTGGTTGTCGTCGGCACTTCACTTGTCGTCTATCCCGCCGCCTCTTTCGTCCGGTATTTCAAAGGAGACAACCTTGTTCTTATCAACAAATCCGAAACCTCGTTTGACCGCTATGCCACTTTGACTTTTAACGAGGACGTGATCCGGGTTGTCAACAAAATCGAATAAAATCATCAAAAACAGGGGATTGTAATTATGAAAAAAGCGCGTATTGATTGGATAGACCGGTTCAAAGCCGTCGGTTTTTTCTTTGTTATCCTCGGTCACTTTGAAATAAACACCGTGTTAAAATCCTGGATATACTCGTTCCATATGCCGCTTTTCTTTTTCGCAAGCGGCTTTACGATGAACTTTGAAAAAATAGTTCAGACCGATTTCAAGGATTATTTCGCATCAAAGTTTAAAAGAATGATTATTCCGTATTTCTGGCTGGAAATGATCTCCCTGACGCTTTATTTCATCAGACGGTTTTTGTTCGGCAAAAAATTAAACGATCTTGTCAAACAGCTGATCGGTATTTTTGTCGTCAACACCGAGGTTTACGACGGTACGCCGAGTGCGGCTCTTTATTTCGTCGTTCTTCTCTTTTTGGCACAAATCTGTCTTTGGCTTTTTATCAGAATCTCGAAAAACAAGTCCCCCGTTTTACTTGTGCTGATTTGTGCGTTTCTTGTTTTCAGTCTGACAACGCTTGAAAAACCGTTTGTAATGCATCTGAACGTTGTTCCCGTTGCGGTTTTTCTTCTCTATATCGGAAATGTCGTTGCTGAATTTTATAAAACATATCTGAAAGAAAAAGTTGAAAGAACCAATACCTTTGCCCTCTTTGCCCTGAGTGCTGTTTTCCTTCTTGGCGGACTTGCGGTCTGGCTGATTAACGGCAGAGTCAGCCTTCATTACAATATGTACGGCAAAAGCTTCCTGCTTTTCGTTTTCAGCGCTTTGCTGACCAACATCGGTCTTGCCGCCGTTTGTATGCGGCTTCCGTCCTCCGGCTTCCTTTCGTTTGTCGGACAAAACACGCTCTTTTACATGGGGCTTCACACCGTCATAAAAAACTATATGATCAATATTCTCCGGCTGTTTTTCGACCGGAATTCCACCGTTCTGTTCGGCTTCATGGCGATCCTCCTATATCTGATCCTGTTTCCGCTCGCCAAACTCACCGACAAATATTTTCCCTTTGTCATCGGAAAAGAAAGCACGGAGAACAACAGACGAACCGCTCTTTGCCGTACCGCGGCTCTTGCGTTCGCTTCTGCCGCACCGGCCTGCGCCGTCGTCAGCAAGCTGATGTCGGTTTGTTTTCCCGTTCTTTTCACATATAACTATTTTAAAGTGATTGTATTCTTATGTTTTTCAGTCATTCATTTTGCGGTATGTCTTGCCGTATGCAGATTGTTGAGAAAGTATGTTCCTGTTGTTTTTTTAATCAGAAACAATGAGGATGCTATAAAAAAAGAAAGGATATGAGTAATGAAAAGCAAACGTATTGTATGGATCGATCTTTTAAAAGCGGTCGGATTTTTCCTTGTTATTTTCGGACATCTTGAAGTCAACAAATTGCTTGACACCTGGATATACGCCTTTCATATGCCGCTGTTTCTTTTGGCGACCGGATTAACATACAACATTGAAAAAAGCTACAAAACAAGCTTCAAGGACTACGCATTTGTCCGCTTTAAAAGGCTGATCATTCCGTATTTCTGGATGCAGATGATTTCACTTACCATGTTGTATATGAGACGGCTCATTTTAGGCGGCGATATTCCCGATCTTTCCGAATACATTGTCGGCATTCTTCTGTCCAACACACAGATCAACAAATACTCTCCGGCTCCCGCCTTGTATTATGTTGTCCTTTTATTCCTTGCAGAGATCGGTCTCTGGTTCATTATCCGGTTCACAAAAGGCGACAAGAAAACGATGTTCTTTGTTCTGTTTTTGCTTTTGCCGTTAAGCTTATTAAACAAGAAAAAAGCCGGAGTGTTCCATATCAATGTTGTACCGGTCGCCATGATGATTATTTTCATCGGTCGGCTACTGATGGACGCTTATAACAACGGACTGAAGAAAAAATTGGAAGAGCTTTCTCCCGTCATATATTCCGCACTGTGCGCCGGAATGCTTATTGTCGGATCGGTTCTCGCTTATTTCAACGAACGGGCCAGCCTTCACGCCAACAAATACGGCAAAGACTTTACGGTTTATATCTTATGTGCGCTTCTGATGAACATCGGTCTTGCGCTTATTTTGATGAAAGCATCGGAAATGCTGCCGTCAAAGATTCTCGGCATTTTTGTCTATGTCGGTCAAAGCACGTTGTTCTATCTCGGTATTCATTCCCAGTTCCGGGACATTTCCGAGCAGATCGGCCGGAAAATTACCGACATTCAGTCCTGGCCGTTCCTCATTATCACCACACTTGTGCTGTATTTCCTTCTGATTCCGCTTTCAAAGCTCACCGATAAACACTTCCCATTTATTGTCGGCAAAAGCACGGTGAAACCCGACCGGAAGCAAAAGCTTTGTCAGGCATTTATGGTATTCTTTGCCTTCGCAAACGTCTTTTATGTGTCGGTTTTCCATCTTTCGCAAGCCGTTATGCCCGCATTTATCGCAACTTTAGCCGGAAAAATCGTGATCTATTCGATTGCGACCGTGATCTGGGTGGGACTTTCTCTCGGAATCAGCGAAGCCGTAAGAAGGTTTGTTCCCCTTGCGTTTCTGATTGAAAAGCCCCAAAGCAAAAAAGTAAGCAAAAGCTGATTTCTTGCAGGTTTTCAGCTGTTTAAATAAACAAAAAAGGAGTAGCAAACATGAAAACATTTTTATCTGCCGTTCTGGCATTCATCACCGTCATCAGCGGCTTTTTTACAAGTGCTGAAAGCGTAAACGAGCTGAAAAGAAAGGGAGATATCTCCGGCTATGCGCAGACCGCCTCCTGTGAAAAAGAGCTTGTTGATCTCAAAGCGGACGAAAACGGCAACTTCACCGTTTTACAGTTCACCGACACGCATTTCACGACCGGCATTTCGTTCGCGGATGTTCTGACGCTCACCAAGATGAAGGATCAGACCGAAAAATACGACCCCGATCTTGTTGTCATCACAGGCGATATGCTCAACGACGGCGACCGCGGAGCCTTCAACAAATTTTATGTTCTGCGTCAGGTCGCAGACCTCTTTGAAGATCTCGGTCAGTATTGGGCTTATGTTCCCGGAAACAACGACGGACAAAACTACGGCTCAACGGAAGATATTGCCGCCTGTCTTTGCGGATATGAGCACTGTCTGATTTCCGACGAGAAGGATATCTCCGGCGCCGTCTCATACAGCATTGACATTCTTGACGGCGAAGAAACGACCCACTCGATGGTCTTTCTCGATTCGATGGATTACGACAGCGAGGACAGCGAGCACGTTTACGGATATGTTCATGAGGATCAGGTAAATTGGTGCAAAGACGAAATTGATGAAAAGAAAAGCGAAAACACCAACGTCACCGTAAGCGTCTTTATGCACGAGAACACTCCGGCTTTTCAAAAGGCCGCCGAAAACGGAAAAGCATACAAAACAGGATATGCGACAATAGTCCGTTCTCCGGAAAAATACAACATTCCGAAAAATCAGCCCCTTGATGATGTCTTTGACGAAAGCGGTGTTGTCGGTCTTGTTGCAATCGGACACGTTCATCCGGCAAGTCCGATGTGCAGTTTTTATAACGGAACGTATTATCATATCGCTTCTAAGACCTCCGTCGCAAGCACGTTGATTACCATTCACACCCGTGAGGACGATGTGAAAGAAATGTATGATTTTTCGGTTATCCGATAAAACCATATATTATATTGTAAAAAATCACCCGACCGCCGGGTGATTTTTTTATAACAGCTTCTTTTTTGAACATCTCAATTATCCATCTGCACTCGACAAATTTTAGTTTCTCGGTCGCGTGGCGACACCAATGCCGGGGTGCACAGTGCTTGATTGAAAGCAAACATCCCGAGCCGTGAGTTGAGCGGTAAATTTTAGTTTGTCGGGATAAAAGCCGTCCCCTTTGGGGAAGGTGGCGGCGAAGCCGTCGGAAGGGGTTCTGACCTCCACCGCTCTGTTCATCTTATCAATCG
>JALEYA010000032.1 GCA_022779945.1 Oscillospiraceae bacterium
CGGCAACCTATATTTTTAACCAAATCAAAGATTTGGCTTCATTAAACGATTATGACACGTGGCATTATGAAGTGTGTAAAGAGCTGGTTGAAAAATATTATATAGACATAAAAAATAAAGATGGTAACTTCTTCACTTACGGCAACGCTCAGAAATGGGTCAATATGACCATGAAGTATCTTTGGCTTCTCGGTTGGTTGCCTGACGGCGTAAAGGAAGAAAAATTGCACATTCCCATTGACAGCTATATGATTGATGCGTTATGGGAAAACAAAAATGTTGAACTTCCTCTTGATAAAGGAGATAGAAGCAAGAGTTACTCTCAACCGTCAGATTATGTATTGCCGTGGAGCAAATGGGACTATGAAAATGATTATATGAAATGTCAGGACAGTTTAAATGAATCGGATTCTAATATGCAACAGGAAAATACCACATGGATAAAGCAGGCGGAAATCAGAAAGAAAAAAGAAAAGAAAACGAAGTATCCTAAGTTTTTCGTCACTTCTTCTGCTGAAAATAACAGCAAAGAATAAATTTGATAAATAATACATCAGGAGGTCATCACAATGGTAGATAAAAGAATACTCGACTTTTTACTCAGTGAGAATTGGAAAATCAAGGTGTTCGATATCATGAATCAGTGGGACGATCTGATCGACAATAAGAGCGCCTATACGGATAACGAAGACACCGTGGATCTTGAAGCGTTCGCCGTGCTTGCGGAAAATACATATGACATCATTGAAGAGCTTCGCTATGCTTGCGTCAACATCAACGAAGAAACCGCAGCGGAATATAAAGGTCAGACTTCCGGAACCCGCAGTGATTTCTTTATTACGGCAAAGAGCCATCTGCTGCATCATCACACCGAAATAATTGCGGCCGTCCGGGCTTATTCCGTGTTGGAATGTTATTCGGATAATACGGAGTATAAAGCGACTGTTGCTGTTGCAAGAGCGCTTTATCAACGTCTGATCAGCATGTATTCCGCCGGGCTGAGGACAGTTCTTGCGATTAACCTGGACGACGGAGCATTCTGGCTGAGCCGGGAGTATTCAGAAGCAGAGCTTGCAAGAGACTATTTTTATGACATCCGGAACCACGATTTCAGCGAAATGCTGGATTTTGCCGAAGAAATAAACTAAGGAACCTCTGAATGAATCACAGGATACACTTTTTTAACGTACGGCAACCTCTATAAATGTCCCGGCATTCGTCATAATTCCCAAATGCGCGGAGTGTTTTAAAATTGCCTTATATTGTTAACGGAATATTCAATATTTCGTCAATGTGACCGAAACGTGCGGTCTTTATTCGTAAGGTTCGTGAATTGCAAAAGATGACAGAAATATTGTATAATTGTTAAAAAAGTATGAGGAGAAGTGGTCAAATGAATTCTGTTTTTTCGAAGTTTTTCATGAAAATCCTGTCTTTTCTCTCTGCCGCACTGATGATAGTATTAAGTCCGGGCGGTGCGATACGTCAGCCTTTGATTTCGAAGCGCTGCCCCGCTTATTACGGTCAGGCTGCGGTTGCAAAGCCGCTTGACAGCGTGAAAGTTCCCCAACATCCGTTTCTTGCGCAAGAAGGTACGAACGGAATGCACGGCAACAGCTACAACACCGGTACCTATGATTACACAGGTCCGCTCGGTATCAGCCCCGTTGTGAAATCCCGTTCGATGAATGTTTTCGGCGGCCTTGTTGCAACGCTCACGTTTGACAGTAAGGGCAGAATCATGTGCGTCAGCGGAAACGTTGTCGGATTCAGACTGCTTCTGATCGATGCCGAAAGTCTTGAGATTCTTGCCGAAACAAGACTGCCCCAAAGAGCTTCCACGAAAGAGTTTTTCAAAACCTTTGATTTCAGCCTGATATCAAGCGATACATCGGGCGGCGCTTATTTTCATCTTCTTGACGGCGACCGGCCGATTATCGGCAATTCGGACAACATTGTTCAGATTTATACGCTCGATGAATCCGGAAAAGAAATCAAGTGGGTGGTTGAACAGGAATATGATCTGAAACCGTATTTGCCCGACGGCTCTTATATCACGGATGCCATTCCAGATTATGAGGGAAGAATCTGGTTTGTGACACGTCCGGGAGAGGTTGGTTTTATTGAGCCTGAAACCGGCGAAGTCAAAATGCTTACGCTTCACAATGAGGAAATCCAGAACAGTCTTGCCGTGGCCGAAGACGGCGTATATATCGTATCGGATACGGCGATGTACCGTTTTGATGTTTCCGAAAGCGGCGCGCCGGAATTTACCTGGAGAACCGAATATGACAGAGGAACAACGCTCAAATCCGGCGCCATCAATCAGGGAAGCGGAACGACTCCGACCTTGCTTGATGTTGACTGTGCGGACGGCAGTGTCCGAAAGCTTGTCGGCATTACCGATAACGCAGATGAAAGGGTCAATCTTGTCGTTTATGACAGAACCACCGGTGAAACGATTGTAACCGAACCGCTTTTTGAAAAGGGGCATAGTGTAAGCGAAAACAGCCTGATCGCCCACGGGAGATCCTTTATTGTCGAAAATAATTACACCGATACGGGAGCCGGTTTTCTTGTCAACAATCCGACAAGCTATCCGGGCGTTACAAGAATTGACATGAACGATGACTGCACGGGCTGTGAGGTCGTCTGGGAAAGTCAGGAGGCTTCCTGTACGGTGGTTCCGAAGCTTTCGGCGGGCAACGGACTTGTATATCTTTACACAAGAGAAATCAACGACGATATTCCGAAAAATGCCGTTGCATGGTATCTGACGGCTGTTGATTTTGAAACCGGTGAAACGGTTTATAAAGTATTTACGGGTACCGGTAAGAATTGGAACAACAGCTACGGCCCGATTACGATCGGACCGAACGGCAGTGCCTATGTCGGCGTGTTCAACGGACTGATTTCGGTTTCCGATTCATAAAATTTTTCAAAGAATTGCACCAACCGGCGAATACCCGATTGGTGCAAAATATTTGTGTTATTTTGGTATGTTTCCCGATATGTTGTCAAGATTTTTAACAATGAACCGCTGTGCCTGCTCGGTGTAAATATTTTTCTTATAGGGAATACCGTCGCGGCTTACGGAATCCACGGTTTCGATCCCGGCTGAGACGCCTTTTGCTGTTGAAACCCTGCGCTTTTTTCCGCCCGAAATTTCTTCGGCAAGATACCCGTTTTCACAAAGCCAATTCGTAATGGTTACGGCGGAAAGCGGCTTTACGTCCTCGTCAATGACCTCGTTGATCTGCCTGGCAAAAATCGAAACGGGCACAGGATCTTCGCTGATGGTTATTTTTTCCGCCTGTTCGGGAGTAATTGAAAACGGTCGGAGAGCGTGTATGTATTTTTTGCCGAACTCACCGTCGTTGTCAATGGCTCGCTTGAGTACATCGGAAACATAAAAGAGACAGCGGCTGATCCGGACATTGTTGATTACGCTGTCGTCATGGATCGTTTCGCCTGTCAGCGGATCGATGCCGTTGGCAAGCATTTCAATATAGGATTTCGCTCTTTTCATGGTTTCAAGGTCGTTCATTCGGGTTCACAGCCTTTCATAAAGAATATCAGATGGAATTGATATCATACGGCGTTTTTTGATAAACAAAGTAATTGAGCCAGTTGGTGAACATCAGAGTCCCGACGTTCCGCCAGGTCATGATCGGCTTTTGGGTCGGGTCATTGTCCGGAAAGTAGTTATACGGAATCTGAATAGCAAGCCCCTTTTCCTTGTCGCGGAAGTATTCCTTCGCAAGCGTATCGGCGTCATATTCTGAATGCCCGGTTGCAAAGAACTTCCGGCACTCAAGATCGGATATCAGATGAATTCCCGATATTTCGGAGTAGGAGAGAATCTGCAAATCCTTGCAAAGCGCGATATCGTTGAACCTCGTCTCCGTATGGCGTGACTGCGGAACATTGTAGCAGTCGTCAAAGCCTCTTAACAGCGGATGATAAAGGTCAAGCGGCTTGTGCGAAAACACGCCGAACATCTTTTCGTCAAGCTTATGCTTCGGAATACCGTAGTGGTAATAAAGCGCCGCCTGCGCCCCCCAGCAAATATGGAAGGTGGAATAAACGTTGGTTTTTGACCATTCGAAGATTTCGCAAAGCTCCGGCCAATAGTCCACCTCTTCAAACTCAAGCAGTTCAACCGGTGCGCCGGTGACAATCATGCCGTCGTATTTTTTGTCTTTGATCTCATCAAAGGTTTTGTAAAACATCAGCATATGGTCTTCGTCGGTGTGCTTGGATTTGTGCGTTGCCGTCTGAAGAAGCTCGATATCAACCTGAAGCGGTGTGTTTCCCAAAAGACGCAGAAGCTGTGTTTCTGTTTCAATTTTTGTGGGCATCAGGTTTAAAATTAAAATCTTCAGAGGACGGATATCCTGGCATTGCGCGCGCGTTTCCGTCATGACAAAAATATTTTCGTTTTCAAGGCTTGCCTTTGCCGGAAGTCTGTCGTCAATTTTTATCGGCATGATGTTCTCCTATGTTTTTACTTCGTAAGTCTAACTGAATAAGTATAGCAAATCGGGCTGTTTTTTTCAACAGATTTGAATCAATTAAATCAAGAAGGCAGCAAAAAATACTTGCCGCCTTCTTGTGAAACAAGGTTATTTCCAAAGGAAGTTTTCTTTGCCTGCGCCGAGCTCAAAATGATATTTGACAATGCCTAAATCTAATTTTGTATAAAAACCGAAACCGGCAGTTGCCGACACTTTTCCGTTTTCATGGGTCAGAGTGAATTTTTGCTGATTCATCGCCGTAGGAGCGAGTAACGCCGCATCAACGCCCGACCGGAACCAATCGGGTGAATCCACAGTTACATTGCTTACTGCTTCGGCTGATTTTGATTTGTGTGCGACGCCCTGGTTCTGACCGTAGCCTAAGGCGATCACGACCGTTAGCTTTTCGTCTTTTTTAGCTTCAAAGGCATCGGGAATCTTCTTATAGGACATGGCAACCCAGCAGGTATTCAGTCCGAGTTGCTGGGCTTTGAGAACCAGATGTTCTCCGTAATATCCGCACAGTTCATCTAATTTGCTCCTTTTTTTGCCGATGAGGGCAATATAATTCTTTACCCCGCTGAACTTTCCGTAATGCGCCATAAAGCTGTCAAACGCCTTTGGCTCGTTTGTGACAAGCTGAATGTGCAGACCGGACTGCTTATTGCAAAAATCAATTTCAGTCTGTAATTCTTTGATAATCTGACCGTCGAGAGGTTTGTCGGTGTATTGGCGGACACTGTGGCGATTTTTCATTGCTTGCATGATTCCCATAATGCTTTACTCCTTATTAATTGATTTACCCGTTTCGGTCGGGAGGCCATTGCGGTGTCGGTTAAATTATTATACCATTATTTGCGCCGGAATGTCTACATATCGTATGGAATGAAACGCCCGGGCAGGTCAGCACCTTCCCGGGTGTTTATCATCTAATGTCTAACATCAAATATCTGACATCTGATTTCTCACATCTCATGATAATGTGCTCTTTCGCCGCCGATATATTTCGGTCTTGTCCGTGCGGCGGTGATGTGCGCTTCGCCGATTTTGTCAAGAGAAAGTCTCAAAGGTACGGCAACGTGTTTCAGATGCATACCGATCAGGGTCAGTCCGATGTCAAGACCGGCGTCGGCTTTGACAAATTCAACCGCAACCGGGTCTTCAAAGCCTTCGTAAGCTGAGGTGGCAAACGAGCCGCCTGCTTTCGGCTGAGGATAAACGTTGACAATTTCATATCCGCGCTTTTCGGCGGTTTTTCTCTCAACGATCAACGCCCGGTTCAGATGCTCACAGCACTGGGCGGCAAGCTCGATCCCGTTTTCCTTCAGGATCGGGTAGATTGCACCGAAAACCTCTTTGGCGGTTTCAAAAGAAGAACCGTGCCCGATGGTCTTGCCGATGATTTCGCTGGAAGAACAGCCGATAACAAGAAGCTGACCGCTTTGAAGCTTTGCCTTTTCAATCAGTTCTTTGATAACCGTTTCACTTTGTTTTTCAATTTCCGACATGATAATGCACCATATCCCGATAAAGGACCTTTCTCAGAATTTCAGTTTCTTTTTAAAACCAAGCTTGTCAAGACCCGCACCAACAGCGTAGAACAAAACGGCACTTGCCGCGCCCTGAAGCACGTTCATCGGCATTCCCGAAACAGCACCGGCAAGAGCCGCCTGACTTGTGGCACCGGCGAGCATGTCAATGGCAAAGCCTGCGATTGCATAAAGAACGACCGTAAGGACTAGCGACGGAACGGGAGCAATTAAATTGCGCTTCGTAAGAAGCTTATCACTTTTTGACGAAAAAGTCAAAACAATGACGGCTTTAATAATGACCGTGGGAATGATGTAGGACGGTGAGCCGGCAAGAAGGTCGGCAAGACCGCCGCCGATGGAGCCGGCGAGCATTGCATAGGGCAGGGGGAGGATTGCTGCCGCAAGATAGATGACGCCGTCCGCAACGTGAATATAACCCTGATTTCCCGTGGGAATATGCAAAAGTAAAATGCAGATCGTTGTCATCGCTGCAAAAAGAGCGGTCGCCGTAACTTTCATAAGAACGGAAATCTGTTTCGGCTGTGATTTTGAAGTGCTTATTGTTTTGTTGTCTGTCGCATTGGTTGACATGAAATTACCTCGTTTCTTATTTGGTATATGACGCTTTGCTGCGTAGCCGTCTGCTGATTGATTTTGTCAGTATGCGTGCTGTATCAGGAACCTCTGAATAAATCACAGCATAGGCTTTGATGCACAGCTTACTTGCATATTTTCCGCCAGAAAAGCACAAAAACTGCTTGAAATCCGGCAGGATTCCTGCGCAGATTTTGCACAATCTGACGAAAAATCTGACGGCGTAATCTGCACACCAGATTTAATCAGAGCTTCCTTAAAATATGATGCCTATACTATACACAAAATCTGTCACTGTTAAAATACACAATTCTGATTATTTTTAAGAGGTCAGTTTTGATGCGGCATACTTGATTCTTTTTATAATATGTGTATAATAACAGTAAACTGTCTTGAATTTTTCTGCGATTTGTTCAAAAACAAGGAGGTCAGTTCCGTGGGGGATATGGTTTTCAATGAGAATACGGCAAAAAACGAGAAGAAATATATTCTTCTTTATGAACGCTTTAAAAAGCTGATATCCGAAGGCAGCCTCCGACCGGGGGATAAGCTCCCGTCGGTCAGAGCCTGTGCCGACAGCTTTTCTTTGAGCAGAACCACCGTTGAAACAGCCTATTCGCTTCTTTCGGCAGAGGGATATATTGTTGCAAAAAGTCAAAGCGGATATTATGTCAGTTCCATTGATTTTTCTCTCCTTTCTTCGCCCGAGGCACAGAAGATGAAAACCGACAAATCCGAAAAAGCGATCAAATATGACCTCGTTTCCTCTTCGGGAGACAAAGACAGCTTTAATTTTGCTCTTTGGCGAAGATATATAAAAAGTGCGTTACGACAGGACGAACGGCTTTTAAGTTACGGTGAAGCCCAGGGGGAGTATGATCTGAGAGAGGCAATTTGTTCCTATGTCAACAAACAAAGAGGCGTGATCTGTTCTCCCGATCAGATCGTGATTGCCGCCGGAACGCAAAGCCTGATTGCGATTCTTTGCGCCATCACGAAAGAAAAGCGGAATGTGACGTTTTTGGGTCCTCAGTTTGCACAGGGTAAAGCCGTATTTGAAGATCACGGGAAGAGCGTCGGAAGTGCCCGATACGATGCGCTTTCGCAAATTCCCTGCGGTTCCACAATCTATGCATCGCCGTCACATATCGATGTCTGGGGAAGCGTTTTGAAAATGGATAAGCGCGCCGAGCTTTTAGGCTTTGCAAAAGACAACGACTGTCTGATAATCGAGGACGATTATGACAGCGAATTCCGGTATTATCAAAGATTGGTGCCTTCTCTTCAGAGCCTTGACAGCGAAGGAAGAGTCGTTTATATCGGAACTTTTTCAAAATTGTTGATTCCTTCGATCCGAATCAGCTTTATGGTTTTGCCGACCGCCTTGTCGGACGAATACAAAAAGCGCGGACGATATTATAACCAGACCGCCTCGAAAACGGAGCAGATCGCTCTTTGTCAGTATCTTCGGGACGGTCATCTTTCCTATCAGATCAGGAAACAGCAAAAGCAGTATGCGACAAAGTCGAAAGCGGTTTGCGCAAGGGCAGAGCAAATGTTTGGAGACCGGTTGATTTTTGAACGCTGTGAAGCCGGATATCTGATAAAAATCAGGATGAAAACCGATCTATCAAGTCAGGAGCTGACCGAAAAAGCATTAAAAAGGGGAATAAAAATAAAGCCGGCAGGAAGAAACGGCGAATATTCGCAGCTTCTGATTTCCGTAACCGGCTTTGATATTGAAAACTGTGATGATATGCTGAAAACGCTTGGGTCAGCACTGCTCACTTAACGTGTCGCATTCTTTTTAGATTGAGAATTTCTTGTCTTAATATCTTCCACGTTTCTTGAATTGGCATAAATTCTATGCATTTTTTCGTCGGGATAATGATTGTCAAAAAACTGTTCAACGGAATTGGACGGTGCCTTGCCTGCGTCCCGTTCGTTCATTCTCAAAGCGGCACCCGCCGAAAGCGTACAATTGAACGCAAAGTATACAAGAAAAATTCCGACCAGAACGTTCTCATACGGAATATGTATACCGGAGAAAGCCTTCCCCATAAACGGAATGACAAATTTTGTCCATGCCAGACCGAGTACGCCCCAGAACACGGAGTAGAGAAGACAGACCCTGCCGTTGATATTAAGGGGAAGATGCGAATAATCCCATGCAACCGAGCCGAAAATGATTTCCTGCCCGAGGGAACAGATGTATTCTGTCACCGTGCCCGTAACAAACGAGACAAGGAAAATTTTAAGAGCGGAAGCTGACTGGAATCGGACGAGAATCAAAGTCAGCAGAACGGCTCCCATACCGTATGCAATACTCATGTGACCGAGGACGAGTGACTTCCGGCTTTCAATATATCCGTTTTTTAAAAGACACCACAGCGTTTCCACGGCGAAGCCCAAAAGACTGCTGACGATAAAGAGCAGAACGTAGTTGTTAAAACAGAATTTGATTTGATTTGCATTTTCTGACATAGTATGCACCTCTTTCGCAAGGAAGTATATGTCAAAAAACGAGCGAAAGCAATATAAGCGGCAGCGATTTAATAATGATTATTAAATCTTAATTTTTGTATAATGCCTGTTAATAGATTTTATTAAGATGTTCACTGACGCGAAAAAAATAAGCAAAAGTTGACCGACGTCGCTTCAGAATGTTTTCTGCCCCGTACAAACAAAAAAATGAAAAA
>JALEYA010000045.1 GCA_022779945.1 Oscillospiraceae bacterium
GACAAGTCCGTCCCTGATCGCTTCGGCTTCGCTTTTCGTCTGGTCGGGATGAACGATTCCGCCGCAGCAGATTGCGATTGTATTTTTATGTTCCGAAAGAAATTCAGCCGCCTTTTCGGTACGCATCCGAAGCGTCGGCTCCGGCTCGTTTCCCTTCACCCGACAGCCGAGTATCAAAAGGAAATCGGGTTCAGAATCGAGATTACCTTGACTGAAAGCGGCTTCTGCGGCAAAAAATGCGCCGACGGCGGCACCGACTGTCCCCACCGTTAAAGCGGCCAACTTGGAAAACGGCATAATAATCACCTCACAAAAAATTAAAAACGTCTTAAAATAAACGGCAAAAACTATACATATAATAGTATAACACAAACATAGCCGAAATGAAAGACAAAAATCAAAAGAGGTGTTACCCATGTGCGGAATTATCGGATATATCGGAAACAAGCTCGCTGTCCCCTATCTTTTGAAGGGGCTTCATGATCTTGAATACAGGGGCTACGACTCGGCAGGAATCGCCGTACTTGCCGACAACGAAATCGAGGTCCGGAAAACCGAAGGAAGGCTTTCGGCTCTTGAAAAGCTGATGGACAAAAAGCCGACCAAAAACGCGACAATCGGGATCGGGCACACCCGCTGGGCAACCCACGGAAAAGCCGACAGCCTGAATGCCCACCCCCATCTGAGTGAAAACAAACGCTTTGCCGTCGTGCATAACGGCATCATCGAAAACCACGCTTCCCTGCAGAAAATGCTTGAACGTGAGGGGTATCATTTTATCGGTCAGACCGACACCCAGATTATACCCACCCTCCTTGAAAGGAACTATAACGGCGACGTGATAAACGCCATCAGCGATACAATAAAAATGCTTGACGGCTCGTTTGCCCTTGCCATACTGTTTGTCGGCGACACAGAGAATATTTACTGCACCTGCCGCTCAAGTCCGCTCATCGTCGGCATTTCAAAGGGCAGCGGTCATATTGCTTCGGACGAAACCGCCCTAGTCCGGGTTGCTTCGCAAAGCGTGCGCTTAGGCAAAGACGAGATTGCAAAGGTGAGCCGCGATGGCGTCAGCTTCTTTGACGAAAACGGCAAGCCCGTCAAAAAGGCTTTCAAAAAAATCGAACGGTCGACCCTCGACATTCAGAAAAACGGATACGAGCATTTTATGCTCAAGGAGATTTACGAACAGCCGAAAGCCATCAAAGACACGATCCGTCCGCTTATTGAAAACGGAAAACTTCGCATCGGCGAATACTTTCGTGAAAGCGGAATGGACACCGGCAGCATCAACAGAATCTGCATCACCGCCTGCGGTTCGGCTTATCATACGGGGCTTGTCGGAAAACACGTTATCGAACGGCTCGCAAAAGTACCGGTGGAATGTGATATTGCGTCGGAATTTCGCTACCGTCAGCCGCTTCTTGACGAAAACACGCTTGTCATCGTCATCAGCCAGAGCGGCGAAACGGCGGATTCCCTTGCCGCCTTACGGCTCGCAAAAGACAAGAAAGCCAAAACGCTTTCCGTCGTTAACGTCCCGTCAAGCGCAATCGCCGAAGAAAGCGACTGCGTGCTTTACACAAGGGCCGGTCCCGAAATTGCCGTTGCAACGACCAAGGCGTATTCCGCCCAGCTTTCGGTGCTGTACCTTCTTGCGGTACATTTTGCTTTTGAAAAGAAAACAGAAAAAAAAGAAGAGCTTGACGCTTTGCTCGGCCACATCATAAATCTGCCCGGTCTTGTGGAAAAAACGCTTAAAAAAACGGCAGAGATCTGCAAAGAGTATTCGAAAATCTTCATCGGATCGGAACACGCCTATTTTATCGGCAGGAGCTTAGACTACGCAAGCGCGTGTGAAGCCGCCTTGAAAATCAAAGAAATCAGCTATATTCACTGCGAAGCGTATGCCGCGGGAGAACTGAAACACGGCACGATTTCGCTGATTGAAAAAGACACCGTTGTTGTTGCACACGCGTGCTGCAAGAGCATTTTGAAAAAGACGCTCAGCAACGTCATGGAGGTCATCGCAAGGGGAGCCAAAGTGATTCTTATCGCTTGCGAATCCGACAGAGAAATTTTAAGCGAATTCGACAACTGCATTTTTGTTCCCGACACAAGCGAGTATCTTCTCCCCTCGCTTGAAGCCGTTGTCTCTCAGCTTTTGAGCTATTATACAGCAAAAGGTCTCGGCAACGATATCGACAAGCCGAGAAATCTTGCCAAATCGGTAACAGTTGAATAATTACCGCAAAAAAAGAACCGGAGCCGTAAATTCCGACTCCGGTATTCTCATATATTTTCACACTGTTTATTGTTTGACATCAAATCTTGCTTCGGCAGTAATAATTTCGCCCATTTCGTCATCAAACTGCATGATGATCCGGTAAGAATAACCCTTCTTGATGTTATACGTCTTGACACCCTTTGCCGTTGCAACAATGGTCTCGTTTGCCTTGACGGCGCCCTTGATTTCACCGACATTGATAAGAGCAGATCTTGCCACATCGTACCAGCCGTCATTTGTGAAAACTTCAATATCCGGCTCTGCTCGGAACTTATAATACTTACCGGTGTGATTGACGATTCTGATGTTGATTTTCGATGTCTTGGTGGTAACTTCTTCTTCGATTTCAATTGAAATTTTATCACTTGTAATTTGTGATTGTTCCATTCCGGGATTCAGCTTGTCAATGACCCGACTGTCGTCGTAATCATAAAAGAATCCGAGGAACATGGCCGCGAAAAGCAGCAGAAAAGCCATAAGTTTTTGCATAAATGAAACCTCCTGTTTTTTGTTCGTAACAGTATTTTAAATTAAAATTAATAGTTTGTCAATATTTTTCGCAAATTTGTCAAAATATTTTTTAAACATACGAACAAATGTTCGAAAAGCTATTGACAAATCCGTTTTTTTCGGCTAAAATAAAATTGTGCGAATCCGCTACTCGCATTTTCCGCAACAATCAGGCTGCTTATTCTTGATGAGCAGTCTGATTTTTATTTTAATCAGGAGGAAAGAAATGACAACAATAAAAATCAATGTCACCAACAAAACCGCAATTTGTCAAAAGCGCTATCTGATCAGCGCAAACAGCAATTATCAAATCAAATTTACTTTTGACGACGAGTGGTCCTTATCAGACGCCAAAACGGCAAGAATCGTTTTCGATGCCGAGTATTACGATATCCTTTTTACCGGTGATACCGTAATGCTGCCGAAGATTCCCGCCTGCAAAACACTTGCCGTGGGGGTGTTTACGGATCAGTTGGCCACCAATCTTGCCGAACTCGGCTGTATCATCTCGGCCGCTGATTTTGACGGAACCACCGTAACGGAATTCACCGAAAGCCAGTATGACCAGATCGTCGGTCTTTTAAACAAACTGGATCTTCGGCAGATACAAAGTATCGCAAGGGGCAAGGATACGCTTATTGTAGGCTATAACAATATGACCTTCGATGTGCTTCCGCTTTATGACGGCGTCGGAATCGAAACAGCCGGGCTGAACGAGAACGGAGAGCTCCTTCTGACGCTCACGAATTCCACAACCATCAACTGCGGCAGTGCTCTGGGTCCGAAAGGCGACAAGGGCGACAAAGGAGACACCGGCGCCCCGTTCACCTATTCGGATTTTACCGACGAGCAGCTTGCCGGGCTGAAAGGACCGAAAGGGGACAAAGGAAATAAAGGAGATCCGTTCACCTATTCGGACTTTACCGAAGAACAGCTTGAAGCTTTGCAAGGTCCCAAGGGAGACAAAGGTGAAAAGGGAGATAAGGGAGACAAAGGCGACATCGGAGAAACTCCTGTGCTTTCCATCGGAACTGTCAC
Organism: Oscillospiraceae bacterium; assembly: GCA_022779945.1. Taxonomy (GTDB): domain Bacteria; phylum Bacillota; class Clostridia; order Oscillospirales; family Acutalibacteraceae; genus UBA6857. The sequence goes on from JALEYA010000045.1 coordinate 3,839, forward strand.
AACCGTTGACCCGACCGAACAAGCAGATATTTCCCTTTCAGGTTCAGCCGAAAATCCCGTATTGAATCTCCGTATTCCGAAAGGGGAAAAGGGAGAAGGTGCAGAAGAAATTGCACAGGGAATTGAAAATTTCAGCAAAGACATGGCCGGTCTTGACACAAAGGTTTCTGCACTTTCACACCAGATGGCATACGCTGTAAGAGGATACAGAGATATGTCGGAATACATCACAAACGAAGCCCTTGACGCAAACATGGACAATCTTGTTTTATCGGAAACCGCCGTAATTCCCGAGAAAATGTATATTAAATACACAGGGACAAAAGTATTGAACATAGGCTCCGGTTTTGACGGCAGAACGCAGGTCAGAGAAGTTGCATTTGCACGGGATATCTCTTTCAGGCAGGGATTACCGTCTTTTGCCAACTGCACAAGCCTTGAAAAAATTAC
>JALEYA010000062.1 GCA_022779945.1 Oscillospiraceae bacterium
GGTAACAAAGGTAACAAAGGAACAAAGTTTCTATAAACCTCTGTAAATATTTTTGAAATGTTTATAGGAAATCTCTGTTACCTTTGTTCCCAAAGCCCGAAATCCCTTTATTTATAAGGGTTTACGGCGGAACAAAGTGGGTAACAAAGTGGTAACAAAGGTAACAAAGTCAGCTTTTTCCGCCCTTAATCCGTATCGCCTTGCCGTCCTTGAGGTTCTTTACCGAGCCCGGGTCACAACAGGTAATAAACACCTGCCAGTCCTTGATGTGATTGAGAATATAATTCTGTCTCGACTCGTCAAGCTCACTCATCACGTCGTCCAAAAGCGCTACAGGCTGTTCTCCGGAAAATTCCTTTATCACCGCCGCTTCGCCGAGCTTTAACGCCAAAGCCGCCGAACGCTGCTGACCCTGTGAGCCATAGCTTCTTGCCGTGAGTCCGTCTATCTTGATTTCGATATCGTCCCGGTGCGGTCCTATTGAGGTCGAGCCGGTTAAAATATCATTTTTTCGGGAAGCGAAAAGTAAGTTTTTGAAGCTTTCGTAAAGCTCCGTTTTATTGTCTCCGACGGCAGGGCAGGTCTGCACATAACTGACGCTTAATTCTTCTTTTTTGTTCGAAATACCGCCGTAAATCTCACCGCAAAACGGGGCAAGACGATTGACGTAGCCGATTCGCTGACGGACGACCTCGCCCGCATAAAAGGCGATGCGTTCCTCCCACACGTCAAGCATATCATAAAGCTCGCCGTGGTAGGCGATGTCTTTTAAAAGAATGTTCCGCTGTGCGATCGCCTTGTTATACTGGGAAAGCGAAACGGCATATTTCGGCTTGAGCTGACTGATAGCAATATCAAGAAATTTCCGTCTTTCGTACGGTCCGTCTTTAATCAGTGAAAGATGAACCGGAGAAAACACCACCGCAAGAAATTCACTCATGATTTTTGACGGAGATTTGAGACTGACGCCATTGAGAGCAAATTTTCTGCCCTTTTCGATTTCAAGCGAAATGTTCTGATCCCGGTCATAGCCGTAATAATCAAGCGAAAGCAAGGCTTTTCTTGCATTGAAGTTGATCAATTCCGAATCCTTTGAGCCCCGGAAAGAACGGCAGCCGGTAAAAAGCCAGATACTCTCAAGAAGGTTGGTTTTTCCCTGGGCATTGTCGCCGTAAATGACGTTTACACCCTCGCAAGGCTCGATTCTCAGATTTCGGATGTTCCGGAAATCAACACATTCAAGTCCCGTGACTTTCATTTTCTGACCTCGTAGATAACGTACTTATATTCAAAGCAGTCGCCTTCGTGAAGCTTCTTTCCTCTGACGGTGCAGATTTCGCCGTTTACCCTGACTTTTTCGTCGTTTATCAGCATTTTGGCTTCGCCGCCGGTCGCTGCCGCACCGGAAAGCTTCATGGCGGAATCCAGACGGATAAAATCGGTCGAAATCGTAAGATTTTTATTTTCTTTTTGTTTCAGCTTAACAACATATTTTTTCATTGGCATCTGTCCTGTCTTAAATTCTGACCGGTAAAATCAGATAGAGAAAAGAATCGGAATCGATGGGTGTGATGATAATCGGCTGACTCGGCGAATTGAACTGCATTTTTACCGTCTCGGCGTCACAGACCTTCAGGGCATCGAGCACAAACTTGTTGTTAAAGCCGATTTCAAGGTCACAGCCCGTAATGTCTGCCGGCATTTTATCGTTGGCGGTACCGACTGTTGTCACGCACGAAAAGCTCATCACTGAATTTTCGATGGAACAGCGAAGCGGACTTGAACGGTCGGTGATAATCAAAGACGTTCTTTCTATGCATTCGATTATCCTTTTTGTCGGCGCAACAACCGTTGTTGAATAAACGTGCGGAATGGCGGATTTATAGTCAATGAAGTTGCCTTCAAGAAGTCTCGAAATGACACGGTATTCGCCGATTTCAAAGCAGATATGTCTTTTTCCGACACTGATGGAATAAACGCCGTCGTCATCTTCGCCGAGCTTGACGACTTCACCGAGGGTTTTTGCCGGAACAACGAAACCGACATCCTCACCGCTGTAATCAATGTCCTCGCGTCTTACGGCAAGTCTTGCACCGTCAACGGCCACAAGAACGATCTTTCCGTCCGAAATTTCGAACTTGACACCGGAATGAACGGGATTTCTTTCGCTTGTCGAAACGGAAAAAATGGTTTTCCGGATCATATCTTTCAAAAGACCCTGCTTGACGACAATCGGAAAACCGCTTGTGACGGTCGGAACGTCGGGATATTCGTCCGCACTGGTTCCGATAATCGAATACTTGGCTTCACCGCTGACGATTTTACAGATATTTCTTTCATCGCTTTCGAGCGATACCGTATCGTCGGGCACCATTCGTAAAATATCGCAAAGATGTCTTGCATTCAGGATAATACTGCCGTTTTCCTCCACTTCAGCCGGAATGAAAGTATCCGTTCCGACTTCAAGGTCATAACCCGTAAGACGGATACTGTCTCCAAGCGCTTTGATGAGAATACCCTCTATTGCGGGGATCGTCGATTTTGACGAAACGGTTCTTTGTACATTCATACAGGCTTTTGCCAGAACCGCACTGTCACAGATAATTTTCATTTTTTTCGTTCCTCCTGCTTTTCGGCGTAATGAGATAGAAATAAATTCAGTAGTAGTAGTAGGGGCTGTTAAAAGTTAGTAAAACCGGAAAAAACTGAGATTTGAAAAGCCTTGTCGGCTGTTTTTTCGTGTGGAACACAACGTTTATAACTTTTGTCATTCCACATCGCAAAATATCCCCGGTATGGAAAATGTGAAAAACCGATGTGGAATGTTAATTAAAATGTTAAAAACTACTGTTCGTTGATATTTTTGATAATATCGTCAACCGTTGCCTTTAAAGCGACATTCTGAGCAAGCTTGTCTTTGATCTCATTGAGTGAGTAAATAACGGTGGAATAATGCTTTCCGCCGAATTCCTTGCCGATGGCTTTTAAAGACATATTGGTCATTTCGCTGACAATATACATTGCAACCTGACGCGCCTGGGAAATGTTGGCGTTGCGTTTATCGGAGCGAAGGTCGGCGGGGTTGACATTAAACGAACGGGAAACCTCGTTCATGATTTTTTCAATCGTCATCGGAATCGGCTGATCGTCGTTGATAATGTCGGCAATCGCTCTTTTGGCGAGGGCGACGGACGGTCTTGCGTTTTCGACGTCCTGATAGGCCTTGATTTTTTTGACCGCACCTTCCAGCTGACGGACGTTATTTTTGATGTTGTCGGCAAGAAAGTCGATCACGTCTTCACTCAGACTGATTCCGAGATCCTCCGCCTTTTTGTTGATGATCGCCATTCTTGTTTCCAGTGACGGAGGCTGAACGTCGGCAATCAGACCGGATTCGAAACGGGTACGAAGTCTTTCTTCCAGCGTCAGCATCTCTTTCGGCGGACGGTCGGAAGTCAGAACAACCTGTTTTCCGGCGTTGGTGAGGGCATTGAAGGTATGGAAGAATTCCTCCTGTGTGGCTTCTTTTGCGGCGATAAACTGAATGTCGTCTATAAGAAGCACGTCACAGCTTCTGTACTTTTCGTGAAAAGCGTAGTTGCTCTGATTTCTCAGGCAGTTGACAAGCTCGTTCGTAAAGTATTCGCCGCTTGTGTAAATGATATCGGCCGACGGATCGTTCTTTTCGATTTCGTGCTTGATTGCGGAAAGAAGATGGGTTTTGCCCAGTCCCGAATGACCGTAAATGAAAAGCGGATTATACGCCTTTCCGGGATTCATGGCAACATTCATCGCCGCCGCGTGAGCAAATCGGTTCGACGAGCCGATAATGAAATTTTCAAAGGTGTATTCATATTTGTTCAAGGAAAGACCGCCGGCGGAGCTTTCACGGTCGGACGAAGTCTCATTGACCGTATCCGCAGAAATGATATTCAGATTGACGGGAAATCCCATTGTCATTTCGCAGGCTTTTAAAATAAGAGGGGTGAACTTATCCTCAACGACCTTTTTTTTGAAATTGGCAATCGAAAGAGTGATCGTATCATTTTCGAACTTGATAAATTCAAGCGGTCTCAGCCAGACGTTAAAGGCAACTTCGGTTACCTGCGTTTTCATGTATTCCAGAATCATTTCCCAGATTTCATCAAATGAATCCATAAATACCTCCGCAAATTAGATATGAGATTTCAGACGACAGAATTCAGAATTATTCAGATAAAATAAATTAACAAAAACGAAAAATAATTTTATTTTATCAGAGTATAATTGATAAAGTAAAACCAAAAATTTTTACCGGATTTTTCACCCTGTTTTTTAATATTATATATTTATATATATTTAAATTTTATAGAGGGCAGAAAATCACAAGGTACACTATATATAATTGTACCACAAAAAAAGCAATCGTGCAAGTGTTTGCTGTAATCATAAAGGAATGAAAACATGAAATATGAAATGATCGGAAACGATACGGTGCTGACCGATGTAAAATGCTTTGATCTTGATTTATGCACCGACTGCGGACAGGCTTTCCGATGGAAAAAAACACAGGAAGGAACGCAAAAAGCGGTCGTCCGAAATATCGTCGGAGAAATCTTGCAGAAGGACGGTGTCACCGTTTTTAAAAATACGGACAGAAAGACCTTTGAAACAATCTGGCTGCCTTATTTCGACCTTGACCGGGATTATGAAACGATTCTTTCCGGTTTCGATGATGAATACCTCAAAGCCGCGATAAATGCCTATCCGGGAATCCGGATTCTTCGTCAGGATTCATGGGAAGCACTTTGTTCTTTCATCATTTCTCAAAATAACAATATTCCGAGAATCAAGGGAATTATTGAAAGGTTCTGCGTTTCGTTCGGCGACCGGATCGGTGAAAATGATTTTACGTTTCCGTCGTTTGAAAAAATAGCCGGACTGACCGAAAATGACCTTGCGCCGCTTCGGGCAGGCTTTCGGAACAAATATATCCTCGACGCGGCAAAAAAGCTTGCACGGGGCGAAATATCGCTTGATACGATAGAAACAATGCCGATTGAACAGGCGAGAGAAGAACTGATGAAAATAAAAGGCGTCGGGAAAAAGGTTGCCGAATGTACACTTCTTTACGGGTTCGGCCGTGTCGAAGCCTTCCCGGTTGACGTCTGGGTAAACAGAATCATGGCCGAGCTTTATCCCGACGGGCTTCCCGGATGTGTAAAAGGATATGAGGGAATCGCCCAACAGTATTTATTTCATTGGAGACGCAACACGGACGAAAAGGAGAGAGAAAGAACAGTATGACAAAAAAACAAAGAGCAGAAATATGCACGGAAAGATTAAAAAAAGAATATCCGGACGCGTTATGTTCCCTCAATGCGAATAATCCCCTGGAATTATTGATTGCCACGAGACTTTCCGCACAATGTACCGACGCAAGGGTCAACCTTGTGACGCCGGCACTTTTTGAAAAATACAAAACGCTCGACGATTACTGCAACGCCGAGCTCAAGGATGTGGAAAATCTCATTCGTTCCTGCGGCTTTTACCACACCAAGGCCGCCGACATTATCGGTATGGCAAAGAAAATCAAAGAGGATTTCGGCGGAGAAGTGCCCGACAGCATTGAAAAGCTGACAACGCTTCCCGGTGTAGGAAGAAAAACCGCAAATCTTATTATGGGAGATATCTACAAACAACCGGCGGTTGTGGCCGACACCCATCTGATCCGAATTACCAATCTTTTGGGTCTCACCGACAGCAAAGATCCGTACAAGGTTGAACTTCAGCTGAAAAAGATTCTTGCGCCCGAAGAAAGCAACGATTTTTGCCACAGAATGGTGCTTCACGGAAGGGCGGTCTGTATTGCAAGAAGACCGCAGTGTGATAAATGCTGTTTACGGGATGTTTGCAAAAATGCGTCAAAAAAGTAAGGGCAGCCACACGGGGCTACCAAAAACAAGGCACCATTTAATTTCAGGCAAAAGAAAATAGGCGTACAACCTCTTCAATAAATAGACTGATTAATTTTAGTTCGGTCGCATGGCGACACCAATGCCGGGGTGCACGGTGCTTGATTGAAAACAAACAGCCCGAGCCGTGAGTCGAGCGGTAAATTTTTGTTTGTCGGTCGCAAGGCGACACCAATGCCGGGGTAGAGAACAATGCGGAATTCGTAATGCGTAATGCGTAATTGTGGTCGCGGGCTTACCCGGTGCTGGTGGGAAGCTGTCCCCGCAGAACGGATTTTTTTGTGTCGGGAAGTCTATCGATTATAAGAGGCGGCAAGATGGCAGCTTTGGGGCAAAATTCATCTGTCAGCCGGGCGGCGGCTCCAATCCCGGGGCGCACGGTGCTTAACGAAAGCCGAGTGCCCGAGCCGTAAACTGAGCGACCAATTTTAGTTTGTCGGTCGCATGGCGACACCACTGCCGGGTCAGGCAGTGCTAAATTGAAAATCGAGTGCCCGAGCCGTGAGCAGGTCGATAAATTTTAGTTTGTCGGGATAAAAGCCGTCCCCTTTGGGGAAGGTGGCGGCGAAGCCGTCGGAAGGGGTTCTGACCTCCACCGCGCTGTTCATCTTATCAATCGATCAGTCGGTTCTCTTCTGCTATAACTTCTTCTATATCTCTACCTTTGCGCTAATGCCGAGCGGGCACATACCAATTAGCAGAAACTGCCTACACGGGAGAAAAAGCCCGACCAAGCAGAAACTATGGCGGCAGTGATGCCGTCCAACGGCCTTTCAGACGAAAAAGAAAGTATGCAAAGAAGTTCTTTAGGTGCGCATTTTCTCAGCTGAGTTTTTTCTCACCCTTTAGGGGCGGAGAAAAAACTGCGGGTCGAAAATGCTATTGGGACTCTGTTCTATCGCCCCATATCCTTTGGAGTCAGGCATAGTGGGATTCAATTGAAAGGTACTAAGTTCTCTAACGGCTTTTTCTGTGTCGGTCAGCCACAGCCCCTCAATACCTGACGTGCCGTTGGTTTAATTTGGCTCTTTTTGTGACTCTGCTTTCAGTTAGCAGAAAGCTTTAAATATACAGGAAAAAACAGGAGAGAACAAACTATCCGAAACATAACCACCGAGACCACACTTAGTGTTTTTCCTCCGCGAAAAGCGTTCTTTGCTTACTTTCTGACGCGCTTGTCAGGCCGTTAGACGGCATCACTGCCGCCGTGATTTCTGCTATGTTGGACTTTTTCTCCCGTGTGGGTAGTTTCTGCTAATTGGTCAGTGCCCGCGCGGCATTAGCGCAAAGGTAAAAGAATAGAAGAAGTCATAGCATAAGAGAACAGACTAACATTTACCCCGATAAACTAAAATTTGTGCCGAGAATGGGTATAAACCTCAGTGTAGCAACATAGAGGATAACAATTCCTGCATGAGTCTTCACCTGTTGTATTTTTACAGCGGGTGCTTTTCTTTGGCGAACAGGGTTTATTTTAGGTTAGCTTTAGGTAAAACATTTACCTTAAAAGTACCACGGCAGGAAAATGCCGGAAGTTAAAATCAGGAGGTAAATACCCATGGCAAACAGATTTGTATTGAATGAAACAGGATATCACGGCAAAGGTGCCATCAATGAAATTGCAACCGAAATCAAGGCAAGAGGCTTCAAAAAGGCTTTTGTCTGCTCCGACCCCGATCTTATCAAATTCGGCGTAACCAATAAGGTTACCGACGTTCTTGACAACGCTTCGATCGATTATGAAATTTACAGCCAGATCAAGCCCAACCCGACCATTGAAAATGTTCAGACCGGTGTTGCCGCATTCAAGGCTTCGGGTGCTGACTGCCTTGTTGCCATCGGTGGCGGTTCCTCCATGGATACCGCAAAAGCAATCGGTATTATCATCGCCAATCCCGAATTTGCCGATGTCCGCTCCCTTGAGGGCGTAGCACCGACCAAGAATAAGTGTGTGCCGATCATCGCCGTTCCGACTACCGCAGGTACAGCCGCTGAGGTTACGATCAACTATGTTATCACCGACACTGAAAAGAACCGCAAAATGGTTTGTGTTGATGTTCATGACATTCCCGTTGTTGCCGTTGTTGACCCGGATATGATGTCCTCAATGCCGAAGGGACTCACCGCCGCAACCGGCATGGACGCGCTTACTCACGCAATCGAAGGCTATATCACAAAAGGCGCGTGGGAAATGAGCGATATGTTCCATCTCAAGGCGATCGAACTGATTTCCAAGCACCTTCGCGGTGCCGTTGAAAACACCGCAGAGGGCAGAGAGGGTATGGCTCTCGGTCAGTATATTGCCGGCATGGGCTTCTCAAACGTCGGTCTCGGCATCGTTCACTCCATGGCTCATCCTTTGGGAGCTGTTTATGACACACCACACGGTGTTGCCAACGCGATCATTCTTCCGACTGTTATGGAATACAACGCACCGGCAACCGGCGAGAAGTATCGGGATATTGCAAAGGCCATGGGTGTTGACGGCGTTGACACCATGAGCCTTGATGAAGCAAGAAAGGCTGCCATCGATGCCGTTAAGAAGCTTTCCGAAGATGTCGGCATTCCTGCCGATCTCAAGGATATTGTAAAGCCCGAGGATGTTGACTTCCTTGCGCAGTCCGCTTACGACGACGCTTGCCGTCCGGGCAATCCGAGAGACACCAGTGTTGCAGAAATCAAAGAGCTTTATCTCTCCCTTATGTAAGAAGCTTGAATACAGTAAAAAGCCTGTCGGTTCAGTTCCGGCAGGCTTTGATATTATTTGTTTGTTTATGCAAACTGCTTGGCAATTTCCGAAAGCTGTTTTTCGTTCTCTTCGCTGAGTTTGACCTTTACGGAAACGGTCGGCTCGATGATCGTGATGTTCTTCATCGTTTCCAGAAGTCCCTTCATTGTGCGGATTGCGCTCGGTGCCCACGAGGTGTTTTCGATCAGAGCAACGGTTCTGTTCTGGTAATTCTTCGCTTTCAGATGGTGAAGGAAGTCTTCCATCTTCGGCATGACGCCGGCATCGTAAGAGGAAGCGGCGAGCACGATTTTGCCGTACTTGAAAGCATCCTCAACACATTCGGCAATGTCGTCTCTCGAAAGATCGGCGATTGCGACCTTCGGGCAGCCCTCGGCAAGAAGCATTTCGCGGAGCTTTTCGGCAACTGTTCTTGTATGACCGTGAAGCGTCGCATAGGCGATGAATACACCCTCGGCTTCGGGTTTGTAGCTGCTCCAGGTATCATAAAGTCCGATGTAGTAGCCGAGATTCTCTTTCAGGATCGGACCGTGAAGCGGACAGATCGTCCTGATGTCAAGACCGGCGGCTTTTTTCAAAAGAGCCTGAACCTGTGTGCCGTATTTTCCGACAATGTTGAAGTAATAGCGTCTTGCTTCGCACGCCCAGTCCTCGTCCGCGTCAAGTGCACCGAATTTTCCGAAAGCGTCGGCGGCGAAAAGCACCTTTTCGCTGTCCTCATAAGAGAGGATAACCTCCGGCCAGTGCACCATCGGAGCCGTAACGAAATGAAGCGTGTGAGTGCCTAAGCAAAGTGTGTCACCTTCGCCGACGGTGATTGCTCTTTCGCTGATATCCGTATCAAGGAAGTTTTGTACCATCGACTTTGCCTTGGCGGACAGAACAACCTTCGCTTCGGGATAAAGACTGACAAGTGCTTCCAATGAACCGGAATGATCCGGCTCGAGATGCTGAACGACGATATAGTCAAGCGCTCTTCCGTCCAGTTCTTTTTTGATGTTTTCCAGGTATTTTTCCTGAATCAGTTCGTCAACCGTGTCCATAACGGCTGTCTTTTCGTCAAGAATCAGGTAGGAATTATACGCCATGCCTTCGGGCAGGATATACTGCCCCTCGAAAAGGTCAAGCGATCTGTCACTTGCACCGACATATTTTATGCTTTCCGAAATAAACGTATCTTCCATTTTGTCACCCTGCGGTATAAAAACGATACCGCCCTTTCTGTCATAGTTATATTTTATACGATTTTTTCAAAGTCCGTAGCGGGATGCTTGCAAAGAGGACAGATGTAGTCCTCGGGAAGCTCGTCGCCCTCGTATACATAGCCGCAGATTTTACAGCGGTAGCCTTTTTTGACTTCCTTTTTCGGCTTCGGCTTGATGTTCTTATGGTAATAGTCGTAGCTTAATGACGGAGCGTCGGAAAGCACCTCGGACTGTGTGACTTTCGCGATAAAAATCGTATGCGTACCGTAATCGTGCTGTTCGATGACTTCGCCCGAGAAGAACGCATTCGTACAGCTCGGTATGTATATTATTCCGTTTTCGCTTCTTGTTACGCTTTGTGACGGGAAAAACTTTTCCGTGTCCCGTCCGCTCTGGAAGCCGAAATGCTCGAAAACGCCGAACGGTGTTTCGGTTGTCAGTACGCTGACGTTGAATTTTTTCGTTTTGTCGATCATATCACGGGTGAAGTTCGCTTTGTTGACCGTGATGCTGATCAGGTCGGGATTGCTTGTTACCTGTGCTAACGTATTGATGATACAGCCGTTGTCCTTTTCACCGTCTTTTGCGGTAAGAACATAAAGACCGTATGTTATGTTGAACATCGGGTTAGCTGCCATAAAAATTCCTCCTTTATATAATTGGCTTGCTTATAAATTATAGCCTATTTTTTTATCTGAGTCAATCAGTAGGTTTGTTTTAAAGGATCCTTCAAAATAAAATTTTGTCGAAAAAGGTGCTTTTTGCTGTTTAAGCCTTAATTTTGCCCAAACAGCGACAGCTGTAAATATACACTATTAACAAAAATTAAAATTTTTTGAATTTTTGATTGACAATTTGAAGTAAATAAGATAAACTTATATCATCTTAGAGTATGAAGTACTCTCAAACGTTGTAATTTAAGTTTAACGAAAGGAGTTTAACACGATGAAATTCGGTACTATCGAAGAACTTTGGTATGAATGGCTTCATTTCCTTGACAGAGTTATGGGCTGGCTCAACTATGTAATCGGCAACGCAGAAGATCCATACAGCTATGATGGTTTCTGGGAGAATGTCTTTGGTCAGCCTCAAAAATAAGTGTTTTGAAAGGAGAAACTCAATATGCTTTACGGTTCACCTGATTTTGATGTTGCAATGAAGTTTTATGAGCTCTGGAGAGGTATTGCTACTGCTTTCTTCCAGTTCATTAAACATGTTTGCATTCTTTTCGGCGTTGATGTTGAGGAAGGCAAAACTCCTTCCGAAACAACAAATGCTCAGTGATGTTTTGATTCTCAACTGCCCTGTGCTGACGGCACAGGGTCATTTTTTGTTGCATGAAATCTTATTTATCTAAAAAGGCGGTGAAACTGTGTCAGGCTTTTCGAATATACTCGGTCAGATGAGCGAATACCGCTCCGCTCTCAGCTTTATTCAAAATAGACATCTTCCCTTCGGTATAATCGGACTTTCAAATGTTCATAAGGCGCACTTTATCTCTTCCTTTTGTCAGGACGCCGACCGAAAGGCGCTTATCATCTGCCGTGACGAAGCGAGCGCAACCAAATTATGCGAGGACTTGAACGTTTTTTCTTCGGACGCACTCGTTTATCCGGCAAGAGATTTTAATTTCCGTTCCGATGACGCCTGCTCAAGAGAATATGAACAGCAGCGGATCGGAATTCTCGGAAGAATTCTTGACGGAAACTATCAATATATCCTTTGCAGTCCTCTTGCCGCCTGTCAGCTGACCATTCCGCCCGAGGAGCTGAAAAAACGTTCGCTTACCTTAAAAGAGGGTGCAGAAATCAAGATAGACGATGTGGTATCGTCTCTGCTTCTTGCCGGGTACAGCCGCTGTGAGCAGGTCGAGGGGCAGGGTCAGTTCTCCGTAAGAGGCGGTATTGTCGATTTCTTTCCGCCGCATCTGAATGAGCCTGTACGGGCAGAATTCTGGGGGGACGAGATTGATTCTCTGACTTCGTTTGACATTGAAAGCCAGAGACGAACGGACCGACTCTCTGAAATTAAGATCACACCGGCAACCGAAGTGCTTTTTGAAGATGATGAAGCGCTTCTCGGTGTATTAAAAGACTTCGTTAAAACAGTCAAAGGTAAGGGCAGTGTCAAAGCCAGGGCAAGTATCAACGCTGACATTGAAAAGCTGGAAGCGCAGGTGCATCTTCCGTGCATCGACCGTTATCTTCCGCTTGCCTATGAAGAGAAAGCAAGCCTTTTTGATTATCTGAAAGATGATTTGCTTTTTGTGGAAGAAACCGCAGACGTCAAACAGCAATTTTTATCCTCACTCAAGCTTTTGAACGAGGACATGAAAATGATGTTCGAGGAGGGAACGCTGACAAAAGGTCTTGACTGTTACACATTGACATCGGCCGAATTTTTCGGTAAATATGAATCACAGGGTGCGATTTTCATTGACAACCTTGCAAGAGGAAGCTTTGATGTTCCCGTGAAAGAGCTTGTCACGGTCAATGCACAGCAAAGCTCCGGCTGGGACGGAACGCTGTCGTTTCTTGAAGATGACCTTCGGACGGCAATGCGATCGGGTTACACCTGCGTTGTGATGGCGGGAACAGAAAAGAACGCCAAGGAGCTTGCCTATGATCTTGAGACCGAGGACTTCAAGGCGCATTACTTCCCTGTTTGTCCGGCGGAATTTCCGAAGAATACGGTCAGCGTGCTTTCGGGTACGCTCGGCGGAAGAATTGAATATAACGCCATTAAATTTATGCTGATTTCCCTTCGGAAAGCATCTTCCGGCGAAAACAGAAAGACAACACAGAAAAAGTTCAAAAAGGGAAAGGCGGTTGCAAGCCTTGACGAGCTGGCGAGAGGCGACTACGTTGTTCATGCGCTTTACGGAATCGGTATTTTCGACGGCATCAAAACCATGACCGTCGAGGGCAAGGTCAAGGACTTTATCAAGGTCAACTTCCGGGGCACGGACGTGCTGTATATTCCTGTCACTCAGCTTGATATGATTTCGAAATACATCTCGCCGAGAGACACCGATAAGCCCGTCAAGCTGAATAAGCTCGGGACGGACGAATGGCGAAAAACCAAGTCCCGGGTCAAAAAGGCGGTTGCCGACATGGCGGCACAGCTGACTGAGATTTACGCAAAGCGCCTGAACACGCCCGGGTATGCTTTTTCACCCGACACGGATATGCAAAACGATTTTGAACGCCGCTTCACCTTTGATGAAACGGACGACCAGCTGGCTTCCGTGAACGAAATCAAGGGAGATATGGAGCGAAACTGCCCGATGGATCGGCTTCTTTGCGGCGATGTCGGCTTCGGCAAAACCGAGGTGGCGCTTCGTGCGGCGTTTAAATGTGTCGCCGACGGAAAACAATGCGCGATTCTGGTTCCGACGACGATTTTGGCTTTTCAGCATTATCAGACCATCAAAAAGCGGTTTGACGGCTTCCCGATTGAGATCGAAATGATGTCACGATTCCGCACCGTCACCGAACGGAATAAAATCAAGAAAGCACTGAAACGCGGCAGTATCGACATCGTTGTCGGTACGCACAGCATTATTGCATCAAGTGTCGAGTTTAAGGATCTCGGGCTTCTGATCGTTGACGAGGAACAGCGCTTCGGCGTGGCGCAAAAGGAAAAACTCAAGGAGCGTTTTCCGCTTGTTGACGTGCTCACCCTTTCGGCAACGCCCATTCCGAGAACGCTTAACATGGCGATGACGGGCATCCGGGATATGTCGGTGCTTGAAATTCCGCCGCAGGACAGGCACCCGGTACAGACCTACGTTCTGCCGTTTGATATGCAGGTGCTGTCTCAGGCGATGGAACGGGAAATCCGCCGCGGCGGTCAGGTTTATTTTCTACACAACCGCGTTGACGACATCGAACGCACCGCGGCAAAAATCCGTGACGCTCTCCCTGAGGCAAAGATCGGGATCGGTCACGGCAAGATGAGCGAGGAACAACTCAGTGAGGTCTGGCGACAGCTTCTTGAGGGCGAAATTGACGTTCTCGTCTGCACGACGATCATCGAAACGGGTGTCGACGTGCCGAATGCCAACACGCTCATTATCGAGGACGCTGACAAGCTGGGTCTTGCCCAGCTTCATCAGATCCGTGGACGCGTCGGAAGAAGCGCAAGAAGAGCGTTCGCTTATTTCACCTACGACAACCGCAAACAGCTTACCGAAATCGCACAACGGCGGCTTTCGGCGATCCGTGAATTTACGCAGTTCGGCTCCGGTTTTCAGATTGCGATGCGTGACCTTGAAATCCGCGGCGCCGGCAACATCTTAGGTGCGCAGCAGCACGGGCACATGGAGGCCGTCGGCTACGATATGTATCTGGAGCTTTTGTCCGAAGCCATCAACGAAGAAAAGGGCGAAGCCGATACACAGAAGACGTCAGGCGAAAAGGAATGCCTGATCGACCTTGCGATCGACGCGCATATTCCCGAAGCCTACATTGACTCGGTTAAGAACCGTTTGGGTATGTACAAGCGAATCGCTTCGATCCGGAACGAAGAAGATGCGATGGATGTGCTCGACGAATTTATCGACCGTTTCGGCGAACCGCCCGAAAGCGTCAAGGGCCTGATCGATGTTGCGCTGATACGGAACAAGGCGAGTGCTGTCGGCATTTATGAAATCGTCCAGAAGGGCGGAATGATCCTTGTTTTCATCAACGACATCAAACCCGGACATATTGCTCTTTTAGGTAAGTTCCTGCGGGGCAGAGTCATGATCAGTGCTGTGTCAAACAAGCAGTATATTTCGGTAAAGCTTCTCAAGCACACGGCAACAGACACGATAAAAGACGTTATTAAGGTACTTTCGATGTATGAAGAAAAGGAGGAGACACCATGATCTTCTATTTTTCGGGAACCGGTAACACAAAATACCTTGCCGAAAGAATCGGTGAAAAACTCGGCGAACCGATCATAAGCATAGCAGACGCACTCAAAAGCGATAAAACCGACTTTACCGCCGAAAAAGGCAAAAGCATCGGTTTTGTGATTCCGGTCTATTTTTCGGGCGTACCGAAATGCGTCCGGGAGTTTATCGGAAAAATGAATCTTTCATTTGGCGGCGACAACTATATTTTTACCGCTCTTTCCTGCGGAGGCAATACGGCAAACGCCGGAAAGATGCTTCATAAGCTGCTCATCGAAAAAGGAGTGACGGTAAACGCTTCGTATTCTGCGGTGATGGTGGATAACTACATTCCGATGTATAACATTCAGACGCAACAGGAAGCGGACAAGATGCTTCTTGAGATCAACCCGAAAATCGAGCTTCTTGCGGACAAAATCGCCCGGAAAAAAGACGGCGACTTTGACGATAACAAGGGCGCCAAAATTATGACAGCCGTGATGTATCCGTTTTATAGGATTTTCAGTAAGACCAAAAGGTTTTACGTCACGGACAAATGTATTTCCTGCGGCAAGTGTGAAAGCGGCTGTGTTGACAGAGCAATTGAAATGAAGAACGGCAAGCCTGTCTGGGTAAAAAGCGAGTGTACGCAGTGTCTGCGGTGTATCAATGCCTGCCCGACAAGGGCGATACAGTTCGGGAAGGCGACCGAAAAGCGTAATCGGTTTATCAATCCGAATACCGATCTATAAACAGAAAACAACACTGCGGGGCTGTCTGACGAAGACAGCCCCGCAGTGTTGAAACTATCTGATGAAAATACTGAAAAGACGCTTAAAAAACGCAATGATCTTGTTGATGAAGGATTTCAGACCGGATCTGCCGTTGCTGTCGTCAGCCTTTATATTTGTCTGCTGCGAAAGCCATGAGATGACACCCTCTTCCGGATTCTCAAAGCTGATTGTTTTGCCGTTTCCGTCAACGGTGGTTGCGTATTGATAAGGCGTAACATGATCGTTCATATGCATATCATAGGTGACGGTTTCCCATGTGTAGTGCTCCTGCTGGTAACTTCCCTGCTTTTCGCCGTTGGCAAGCACAACCTGAGAAAGACTCGTCAGTCTGACGCCGTCTTTGCGGTGGGACGATTTTTTGATCGCGTTGAAAACAGGCTTGATGGAACTTGTCTTAGCACCTGCCCAGAAATCGATATCGCAGTTTATCATCCACACGGAAGTGTCACAGAGCTTTGAAACCTCTGCCGCTGTCGGAGGTGTGATGGCGGAACAAGGGATACCGGCGGCAAAGAAATCAGGATAAGCAAGAAGCATACTCTACGTCATATCCGCGCCGCCGGAAAGCTGAACACCCCGATGCTCCTGATGGCGGCGGCATTTGCGGCGGTGGGAATCGCGGCGGCATACCTGAAGTATAATAAAAAAGATATTCATTGATGAAAACCTCCTTCGGGAGTCTTTTGTTTTTATCCTGTGTTGAAAAAAGAATAAAAATGTGCTATGATAAAATCCTGATTTTAACGGAAAAGGGGTGGAACCTATGCCGCTCAGGATTGTCCGGAACGATATTACGAAAATGACCGTTGATGCGATCGTCAATGCCGCAAACAGTACGCTTCTCGGCGGAGGCGGCGTGGACGGCTGTATTCACAAGGCTGCAGGCAAGGGTCTTCTGGAGGAGTGCAAAACACTCGGCGGCTGTAAGACCGGAGACGCCAAGGTTACCGGCGCGTATAATCTTCCGTGTCAATATGTCATTCATACCGTGGGACCGGTCTGGAGAGGCGGCGTATTCGGAGAAAAGAGACAACTGACGTCGTGCTATCGGCGGTCGCTGGAAATTGCAAGGGAAAAGAACTGCGAAACCGTTGCGTTTCCGCTGATTTCCGCAGGGGCTTACGGGTATCCGAAGGAAAAGGCACTGCGGGTTGCGGTGGATACAATCGGTTCGTTTTTGCTTGAAAATGAAATGACGGTATATCTTGTTGTGTTCGACAAAGCTTCATACGGGATCGGAAAACGTCTTTTTGACGATATCAGCGAATACATCGATGATCGGTATTATGAAGAAGCGAAAGCCGGCGAGAGTGAAAGACTCAACCGGGATATCAGAGAGGAAGAGGTTTCCAAAACCATTGCCAATAGGATGCCCTCGTCTGAGCCTGAACCCACCTTCGATGCGATGCCGTCCCTTGTGCCGCGCGAAGAAGCAAGAAGAAGCGGACGCCGCAGGGAAAGAAATCCGGAGAGCATATCGTTCGGCGCTTCTCAGAATACGACAGAGCTGCCGAGTCTTGACGAAATGCTGAAAATGCTTGACGAAAGCTTTTCTCAGATGCTGCTTCGCAAGATTGACGAACGCGGTATGACCGATGCCGAATGCTATAAAAAGGCGAATATCGACCGGAAGCTGTTTTCGAAAATCCGGAGCGATATTCATTACAAGCCGAGAAAGCAGACCGCGATTGCGTTTGCGATTGCGTTGGAGCTGTCGCTGCCCGAAACGGAGCAAATGCTCAAAAAAGCCGGGTACGCGCTTTCGCACAGCAACAAGTTCGATATCATCATTGAATACTTCATCCGGAAAGGCAATTACAATATTTTCGAAATCAATGAGGTTCTTTTTGCTTTTGACCAGAACCTTTTAGGCGCATAAAAAGGAGGAAATCATAATGCTTGAATTTATCTGTTACCCGAAATGTACGACCTGTAAAAAGGCGCAGAAATGGCTTGATGAAAACCATATCGAATATGTTCTTCGGGACATTAAGACCGAAAACCCGACATTTGACGAGCTTTCGGTCTGGAAAAAACGCAGCGGACAGCCGCTGAAGAAATTTTTCAACACAAGCGGGCTGTTATATAAGTCCATGGAGCTGAAAAACAAACTGCCCGATATGAGCGAAGAAGAGATGTTGTCGCTTCTTTCGTCGGATGGAATGCTTGTCAAAAGACCGCTCTTGGTTGCCGATGATTTTGTGCTGATCGGCTTTAAAGAGG
Organism: Oscillospiraceae bacterium; assembly: GCA_022779945.1. Taxonomy (GTDB): domain Bacteria; phylum Bacillota; class Clostridia; order Oscillospirales; family Acutalibacteraceae; genus UBA6857. The sequence continues at coordinate 17,802 of JALEYA010000062.1, forward strand.
CACAGTGGAGCGAGAAGCTCTTGTAAAGAATGATTTGTCGCTTTTCGGGCGACCAAAGAAAAATCAAATTCTCCTATAATGTGATTGTAAGGCAAAAACCTGCAATCACATTTTATATTTTACGGAGGAATACACCATGAAAAACAACAACAATAACATTACCGAACTTGTATTTATTCTTGACAGAAGCGGTTCGATGACCGGACTTGAGAAGGACACGATCGGCGGTTTCAACTCCATGATCGCAAAGCAGAAAAAGCAGGACGGCAAGTGCTATGTTTCGACGGTCTTGTTCGATCACGAAACTGAGGTGATTCACGACAGGATTCCGCTCGACGAGGTCGGCAAGATGACAGAAAACGAATACTACACAAGAGGTAGTACGGCACTGCTTGACGCCCTTGGCGGTGCGATCCACCATATCGGAAACATTCACAAATACGCAAGAAAAGAGGATGTACCCGAGCATACCTTGTTCGTGATCACCACGGACGGTATGGAAAATGCGAGTTGCAAATACTCTGCCGAAAAGGTCAAAAGGATGATTGAAAAGGAAAAGTCTAAACACGGCTGGGAATTCTTGTTCATCGGTGCGAATATTGACGCGGTTTCAACGGCGGCAAGATATGGAATCTCCGAGGACAGAGCCGTCAACTATAACGCAGACAGCGAGGGGACGGGAATTGTTTATGAAGCGGTCGAAGCTTCCATCAGTGCGGTAAGAAGCGGAGAAGTGCTTGCGCCAAGCTGGTGCGCAAGTATCAACGAGGACTATGAAAAGAGAGGGAAAAGATAAAACCAAGCCGCCGGGGAGCATTTTTCCTCGGCGGCGTTTGCTTGTTGGAAGAAATTACGATTTTACCTGCAAAAATTTTTTACAAACCTATTGACTCTTACGTTACGTCATAGTATATACTCTCCTTGGAAGGTGAGACAGATGAAAATGCCTATCAAACAATTCAGTACCCTTACGGGCGTCAGCGTGCGCACGCTTCACTACTATGACGAGATCGGCTTGCTCAAGCCCGAAGCGGTTGACGAACACAACGGGTACCGGTACTACGGGGAAGAGTCTTTCAAAAGGCTTTCGGAAATTTTGTTTTACCGTGAGTTGGACTTCTCGCTCAAAAGCATTTCGGAAATCTTGCTTCTCCCGAATTATGACAGAAAAGCGGCACTGCAAGGGCAACGAGAATTGCTGATTCTGAAAAGGAACCGTCTGGATAGGCTGATTGCGGCTCTTGACGACGCAGAGAAAGGAAGGATAGAAATGAACGTATTTGATAACAGTGAATATGAAAAGGCAAGAAATGAATATAAAGAAGAAGCCGAAAAGCGGTGGGGAAAGACCGACGAATACCACCGGTTCAGTGAAAAAACCAAGGACTACGGAAACGAAAAATGGGGTGAAGTGAACGACGGCATGAACGTGATCTTCCGACGCTTCTCGGAATTGAATGAAGGGAGATTTTCTCCTGATTCTGAAGAGGCGATCAAAACCGCCGAAGCACTTCAAAGCTTCATTACGGAAAATTACTATGACTGTAATAAGCAGATCCTGTCGTGCCTCGGACAGATGTATGTAAGCGACGAACGGTTCAAAAACAACATTGATAAACACGGCGAGGGAACGGCGGATTTTGTTGCGCAGGCAATTGAAGCTTACTGCGGATAAGATTTAACGTTATAAAAAAAGACAGAGATGGGTGTATCGGCTCATCTCTGTCTTTTATTCAGTTTTGGTACTTTATCTGCTCCCCCGTAATCAGCGGATAACGGACAAGACTGCTTGCGTCAAGGTTTTCTTTGTTCATATCGACCGCCGAAATCTGATGATTTTCATAGGTCGTGTAGTAGTAAATACCTTTGCTTGCGTTACAGCAGGAGGTGTAAAGAGTGATTTCATATTCTTTGTCGCCGACGTCACAGCAGCCCCTCTGCTGGTCTACCGAGCCTAATATATGGAAGAACTGACTGATGCTTTCGCTTTCACTGTCACCCGAAACGGCGTTCATTTTTGTAAAGGCGACTTTTACAAAACGTGACTGCGACGAAAGATCACCGGGAAGCCCCATGGCACCCATGCCGCGGCTGTAAGTGTGAAGCCGGAGATCTTTTGAAAAACGGTTTTCGGGGGATTTCGGCGAAAGATGCATAAAGTCGTTGAGACGGAACATCTGCTCGGGGAAAGGCGGATTGTTTGTCAGTACACCGACGGGATTATCGTAAATCTTGACACCTTCTTCGACCGATTCAACAACGATACAGCCGCTTTTGTCGGCAATGATCCAATGAAGTTGAGCGGTCGGAAGCTGCCGGCTGAATTGTGTGTTGGTGATGTTGACGTTACTTAAAAGCTTTTTCGCTTCTTCAAGGTCGGCACATTTCGCGAGAACCCACGGGATAAACTCAAACTGGGCGACATTGCTTTTGTCCTCGGCTTTCTCACGGTAAACGGCGTTGCTGACAAAGTTGAGTCCTGCCATGCCGAGCCCTTTTTCGTTTATTGCATCGTAATAAAGCGGATAATTGCCCGCAACGTGCGCCATGCCGATAAGAGCATAATGGTTGTCAAGCATTTCGCCCGAATCACGGAATGGGAACGGATAGTTTCTCGGTGTGACCGTGATTTCGTCGCCATAGGAAAATTCATAGTCAAGCGTCCGTCCGAAATAAAAATCTTTTGTCTGATAGGTTGCTGCAGTACACATGGATAAAGCCTTCTTTCGGTTTTATTAGCATTGTTGCTTGTCTGTCGGGGAATTATACGTTTCGTTCTTTAAGAAAAGCTAAAATACCCGAAACTCCATCGGACTTTCTGTTCTGTTTTCTTGAATTGTGACAAATGTCGGGTTTTCGTGTATAAATTTATTCATAAATTTGCAAAAGTTCATACATAATTCATTGACTGCGGCACCTCTTGGTGATATCATACAAATATATTGAAACAGAAGGAGAATTTTTATGAAGAAAATCATTTCATTGCTTCTTGCTTGTCTGCTTGTGCTTATGCCTTGTATGAGCGCGGCGGCAATCTGCGGCGGGGAAGCGGAGCAAACGCTCAGACTGGTTGTTCCCGAAAATTGGGAGATGGATGTCGGAGACAGCCGGAGCGTTGAAGGCGTTTTTTCCGAATCGGTCAGCAACCGTGTGCTTTCCTGGACAGCGGAACCCGAATCGGTTGCGACAGTTGACGAATGGGGCAGAGTGACGGCAAAGGGCGAGGGAACAGCAACAATTACTGCTGAAAATTCCGACGGCGTCAAAGACTCCGTTACTCTTACCGTTGTGAAAACCGCAACAAAAGGCGTGACCAATAAGGCGAAACACGACTATGCACTCGGTGCCGTAAACGAGGTCGGAAATCTTCAGAAGCTGGTTGACCGCTATGCGGTTGACGATGCAAAAGGCGTGCCGGAAAACGTCAAGGACGAAAACAGCTACAAGGATGCACAGACGGCAACCACCGCCGACGGTGCTGTATGGACAATCACAAATTACGGTGTTCTTCGTACCGATAATAACGCTCCGACTGAAAGAGACAAAGAACAGCGTTTTATGGGCGACCGGTATTTCTATTCCGCCGACACGGGTGACGGCAAGGTGCTTGCGATCTTTCCCGATGGGGAATACGGAATCTGGACCGCTATGGCTGAGGGCTACACCCATATCAGAATGGTCAAAATGAACGGCACAGATAAAGCCGCTCTGATGAGTGAAGAAACACAGGAAAACGTGGCAAGGCGGGGCATGGTTTCCAACGCAACCTTGACTGACGGCGAATGGAGACCGGATGAAACCGATAACGACGGTCTTTGGACCTCGATGTACGGTGCAGGCGAGCTGATGCGCTACGCGGTTTTACGGGACGATCCGACCGCAACAAGAAAGGAAATCGCCGAGGCGAGAAAGACCGCTTATCTTTCGACCGAAGCCGTTTTGCTTCTTACTTATATCTCGATGCGTACAGGCACCGTTGAAGCGCTTGTTCACGCACAGAGAAACGGCAGTGTGGCCGATGCCTCCATCGGTAAATGGTACGGAAAGGACGTGCTTAAAGAGGGCGGAGACTATTCGCAGTTCGTTCCCGAGGGCAGCCCGGCTTCCGAATTTCAGAGTATGTTCGATCGCTATCTCAAGGTCGGTATGAGTTCGTATGTGATGAAAGACAAGAACCTTTCGCTTTATTCTAAGGACTCGTGGTTTGATCCGTCAACCGACAGCGAAACGGCACCCTCCACAAGAACAAGACTTCTCGAAGGCTTCTGGGCAAGAACGTATTCGTTCAAAGAGGAAAACAATCCCGTTGACGGTTACATTTACTGGAGCCATAACGGCGACGGCACGGCGACCGGCGTTTCGACGAAACCTGAAACGGACCAGGGATATCTTCTTAACGGCGAAAACCTGAGAGGTGTTACCGTAGACGCTTCGGGCGAAGTTCCGGCAAGACTCTGGAACGATCTGATCGGTGCCGGCTATGACGTTGAAGATATAGTCTACAAAGGTGATACAAGCTCCGATGAGATTATCGGTCACCTGTTTATTTACAAACTTGCTTACGATATCTTAGGACCCGAAGATCCCGAAATCAAATCGCTCATTGAGCGCACCATGGATTCGTTCGCTCAGCATATCGTGGACAACGGCTATTCGCTTTGCGACGGTACGGGACAGCCGACAACCTGGAGCAAGTTTAACCGCACCTATCTTCACAACGGTCAGGTCTTAGGCGGTGCTCCGCTTCAGACGGCGGTTATTCTAAGTGCTCTCAAGCTTGCCGCTTATGTAACGGGCGACAAGAAGTGGGAAAACGAATACAAGATGGCGGCGCTTGACCCGGCGTATGAATATGCCAAGGTCATGACGCAGGAATGGGAACGCTATCAGATGTCGATTCTTGAATACGCGAACAGTGTTTCGGGCGTGATTGGTTTTATTTTGCGTCCGCTTGTAAACACAAAGCTGTTCCGGCTTGTTTACCGTCTGATTCTCAACTATTCGGATGAAGAGATGGGAATGCTTGCTTACTATCTGCTGTTCCAGATGGAGGACGACGAAACCCTGCTTTCGTATTATAGAGAAGGCATTGACGATTGGTGGTATTCGATTTCTCACAGTGAAAACCCGCTTTGGTATTATATTTATCAGCTTGCCTATCCCGACAAGGAGGTTAAAGACGTTTACGGCAACAGCCTTGTTGAAACGGCGGCGTGGTCGCTTTCCCGTCATCCGGTCAGCACTGTCCGGTACTTAGCGTCCAACGAAAACCGGGACGATATCGCAACGATCGATTTCTCGAAAGCAGGAATCAGCGGTACGGCTGTTTTAAGCTACGATCCGAATGTCAGAAAACCGTTGTTTGCCGACAGTAAAAACGGTATTCTTCAGGTTATCGGTGTTGTTCTTACGGGAACGAAGCTTCAGTGGAAGGTTGCCGCTCCGGACGAAAGAGAGCTTCATAAGTATAACGGCTCTTCCTACCGTCTCGGAACGGAATCTCAGGCTAATGAAATGGAAGGCTCGACGACCTATACCCTGCCGTACTGGATGGGCAGATATCACGGACTTCTCAAGTAAAAGTCAAAGAAAAACTGAACGTGAAGTGTCAGAACCGGCACTTCACGTTTTGCTTTTCTAAAAACAAAAAATTATATATGATTAAGATGTCAGCGGACGGCTGTTTTTTTGTTGATATTATGTTGACATTGTGAAGAAAACGTTTATAATATATTACAAATAAATAAAGGAGGATTTTTTATGAAAACGCTTAAAAAGTTGACAGCTGTTTTGCTTGCCGTTGTAATGACCCTGGCGATGGCTTCCGTTTCATTTGCGGTCGCTGCCGAATCGGACATTCCGACACTCATTATTTACGGAAGAAAAAACCAGCCGTTTTACAAGGCGGACGGAACTCCGGTTGCCGATACCGCAACACCCTGCGGTATGTCGAGAGAAGAATACATCAAGAAATGGATAAAGCCCGTTCTCAAAGAGCTTGCCGTCGGTGTTGCAACCGACAATTACGATAAGTATGTCGATACGCTGATTGAATGTGCTCGGCCGATTTACGAGGAAGAGGTTCTTCCTGCAAGCGGTGAGGCCGACAACGGTACGCACATCAAATGGGATTATCAGAAAAATATGTCGACCGCTGTACACGGCGGAAAGAGATGCTATGTTTTCTATTATGACTGGAGACTGTCGCCTGTTGATATCGCCGATCAGCTTGACGTTTATATTGAGCGGATTCTTGCCGCCAACGGAGCGGATAAAATCAACATCACGGCGCGCTGTCTGGCTTCCAACATGGCGATGGCTTACGTCGCAAAAAGCCATGAGGGTGCATACGGTCATCCGTTCCGGGTCGCCAATCTCGCTTTCGATACGCCGGCTCTTGCAGGCTATATCACCGTCGGTGCCCTGATGTCCGGCTCGATTCACTTTGACGCTGATGTGATTGACCGCTTTGTAACAAGCTATCTGAACAACAACGACCTTTTCGAAGATGAGTCCATGGAATTGCTTGCTTCGACGCTTGTCACTTTTATCAATCACGCAAAAGTACTCGGTCTGACTGCCGGTATGGTCAACAAGATTTATAAAAAGGTCAGCGACAAGCTGATCTCCGGCATTGCCCTTGTCAGCTACGGTCGATACCCGTCCTATTGGAGCATGATCAGCGACGAGTATTACGATAAGGCTGTGGCACAGATCTTTAACACGCCTGAGCTTGCCGAAGAATATGCGGGTCTTATCGCCAAGGCAAACGAATATCACGAACTGCTCAGTGATACCAACGAAGAAACCGGCCGCCCGAAATATGCGGATCTTCTTCTTGAACTGAAAGAGGAGGGCGTAAACACAGCGGTGTTCGGAAAATACGGTGTTGCTACCGTGCCGATGTTTGATGGCTGTGAAATCACCGGAGACACAAGAGGAACCGTTACAGAGACCACGCTCGGTGCAACCGCCACAACGGTTTACAAAAAATTCTCGTCTGCCTATATGACGAAAGCCGAAGCAAACGGCACGATCCAGTATATCGCCGCCGACAGAACGGTGGATACGTCAACTTGTCTTTTCCCTGATTCAACATGGGTTATGAAGAATGTCGCACACGATGTGTTCCTCGATAGCACCTATGCTTTGATCAATGACTTCTTTGCTTCGGACGGAAGCCTTACCGTTGAAGAATCCTCACGGGCACGCTTCACCGATTACAATAACGGTGACCTCAAGCCTGTTGAAACCGCCGACAATGGTACATGGACAAAGAATCCGCTCGTACTTCTGCTGAAGCTTCTGACAGCACTTTTCAAGGTGTTTGTCAATATGCTTAATAAACAATAAAAAACCTGCCGGCATGATCGTTTCGGATCATGCCGGTACTTGTTATGGCGGGCAGCTGACTTTCTCTTGTCCCGGTGTTTTGCCGTATTCTTCCCGATAGCACCTGATAAAATAGCTTTCCGAACCGAAGCCGACGGTGTAGGCCGCCTGAGAAATTTTCATGCCGTCTTTGAGCATCTCTCTGGCCGCCGAAAGGCGCTCTTTTTTGATGTAATCGGGAATTCCCATGCCGATATATTCTTTAAAAAGCTTAGAAAGGTGGTCGCGGCTCATGCCGACGCTTTCGGCAACAGTCTGAACATTCAGTTTTTCAAAAAGACGGGCATCAATCACGTTCAGACACTTTTTGACCGCATACGGATAGCCGGCGGTTTTGCTCTCCTTGACGATTGCGGTCAGTTCCTCACTCTTTTCCAAAAGAAAAGCGATCATTTCCTCTTCATTTTTCATTTTGTCGATTTTCATGATGCATTCGTCCGCAAAGTTGTAAGCCGTGCGCTCCTTTGCTCCGCCGTCGATGGCATACCGCATCCCAACGGCAATACAGCAGACCGCCCAGTATTGGATCTGTCTTAACTTGTCATCGGACATCTTTCCGACGGTGATTTTGCTTTCCAGAAGCTTTTGCGCCTGTATTTTCATTTTTGTAACGTTGCCCTCTCGGATCGAGGAATAAAACGCTTTTTCAATTTCGTACGATGTGTGAAACATTGCGTTTTCGCGCTCGTCAGCCGGCTTTGCGCTCGGCAAAACAATAATGGAATCCTTCAGATTTTCCGTATGGATCACCGCCCCTTCTCTTTGATTTTATGATAAATCGGACGGTTCGTCAATAAAATTTACACAAATCACTGAATTTTGATATCAGGATAAGTCTTTACGGCTTACAATCAAATCAGCGAAGAAAACGAAGAGTGCAAAGGAGCGATAATATGGAATTTCTTGAACTGAATAACGCAAAACTGATGGAACGGTTGCCTCAAACAGTGAAAGTAAACATGGGCGAAACGGTGACCGGATTAAAATTTGTCGGCGGCGGAAGCTACGGACGGGTATTTAAAGGTACACTCCCGAAAAGCGGCGAGAAAATCATTCTGAAAGCCTACCGCCGTAAGGGGCTGCAAAACGAAGAAGCCGAACAGCTTGAAACGCTGAGACGGCACACATCGGTCAAAATGCCCGAGGTTTATTTTACCCACGAGGATGAAAACACGGCAGTGCTTGCAATGAGCTTTATTGAGGGCGAAAACGCCATGAATCCGAAATTTATCTTGAAATCCAAGGAGAGAAAGTCGGATTTCGCTTTTCAGGTCATTGACGGTATGCTCGGGTGGCACAGCGTCAAAAATAACCGTTACGGCTTTTTGAAAAATCCCGAATCCGGAAGCTGGAAAACGTTTTATCTTGAAGGCTTTTTTGAGCCGAGAATGGAGGGACTGAAAGCACTTTGCAGGGATGGCAAATATCCCGAAAAGGACCTTGAACGACTCCTTACAGGGGCAGAAATCTTCCGGAAAGAGGTTGCCGAGCCGGAAGCCCCCGTACTGATTCACGGCGACCTGAACATCATGAACATTATGGTTGATCCGAAAACGATGCGCGTAAACGGATTTATTGATCCGCTCGACTCGATGTGGGCGGACCGGGAATATGACCTGTTTCAGCTTCGGAATATGTGGGGCGACAAGTTCGGGCTGTTCGACGAGTATAAACGCAGGGTCAAGCTCAGCGATGATGTCGGATTCAAGCTTGCTTTTTACGGGGCGGTGAATGAAGCATCGTGCCGCCTGCGGTCGGGAGCAAGTATTCACTTTTTTGAAAAGCTTTGGAATGACAGATTGGAAAAGGCAATTAAGGAGTACCGATAAAAATTCACCGCAGAAAGCCGTTTGCTTTCTGCGGTGAGGCTTTATTGCAAGCAAGGTGAATACCGCCCGGGTTTCAGTTAATCTTCAGCAAGGCGGCTGTGTGCGGCGAAGCCGCAGGTTTGCCGCTTTCGCAGGCAGCGGCAAAAACAAAACCTTTTGGTTTTGTCAGCCGCCGTCCCGCCTTCGGATGGATTTTACCCGAAACCGCACGGCTGACCGTCACTTATAATCGACAGACTTGCCGTACAAATAAGCTGTTTCTGCGGGTGGAATCTTTCCGCCGGCAAAGAATAACCCCGCGACCGCAATATGCCTGAAGCGAAAAAAGTCGTTAACTCCAAGCATGTTGTTGGCTTCGACTTTCTACCGCCAGAAAGCTTTCCCGGGCATATTTCATGCGCCGCAAGGCGTATTTCATTCTTCATATGCCGCAGGCATATTTCATTTATATAAAGTTACTGCCCGACTCAAAAACAAGCCGGGCAGTGATTCTTTTATTTTGCGTCGTTTACCGCCTGGGTAATCGACTTTGTTTTTTCCATCGCGTCTCTTCCGTAGCGGTCAACGTCGGCACGGTTTTTGTCGGAATGGGTCAGACAGCCGGCACCGCCGACACAGCCTTCTACGCATGCCATACCCTCAACGAAGTTGGCAGGAAGCACATTCTTCGATTTTCGCATCAGGGCGGTTCTGCACTCTTCGATGCCGTTGCAGGTCATCGGCTTGTATTCAAAATCGGCTCCGTGCTCATAAATGCCCTGTCTGACAGCGTCGGTAAGTCCGCCGCTTCTTCCGAAGATTCTTCCGAAGTAGGAAGCACCCTCAAGCGGCTCTTCTTCAATTTCGGTAATGTCGATATCGCGGCTGTCGAACAGCGCTTGAAGCTCCTCAAAGGTGATAACCGCGTCGATATACGGTCGGACCTCCGGCTTTCTTGCTTCGGCCTTTTTCGCCGTGCACGGTCCGATGAATACGATCTTGGCGGTTTTGTCCTGTTCTTTGATGTGCTTGGCAATCGTTGCGGCAGGCGAAAGATTGTCCGAAATATGCTCGGAAAGCTGCGGGAAGTTCTTTTGCGTATAGGAAACGAAGGCCGGGCAGCATGAGCTTAACAGGAAGCCTTTTTCCGTAAGCTCCTTCGATTCCTTGAATGCAACCATGTCTGCGCCGAGAGCAGCTTCCTCAATCCGGTTGAAGCCGAGCATTTTAATGCCCTTGATGACTCTTCCGAGTGTCGTGAACTTAAACTGGCTTGAAATAGCCGGCGCGACAATGGCTACCATGTTGTATTTTGTGTTGTTTTCGCTCTTTTTGATCAGGTCAATCACGTCAATAATGAACGATTTATCCATGATGGCGCCGAACGGGCACTGATAGACGCACGCACCGCAGGCAATGCACTTGTCGTTGTCGATTTTTGCCGCAAATGTCTTTTCGTCCATGGATATGGCCTTGACCTTGCAGGATAATTCGCACGGACGGCGGCGGTTAATGATGGCGTTGTACGGGCAGGCTTTGGCGCACTGACCGCAGTTGACGCACTTTGTTTTGTCAATATGGGCTTTCTGCTGGTTGTCGAGGGTGATTGCCCCCATCTTGCAGACCTCCATACAGCGGTGTGCAAGACAGCCGCGGCAGGCGTCGCCGGTTTCGTAGCCGCTCGACGGACATTCGTCGCAGGCGATGTCGATGACCTGAATGACGTTCGGGTTGTCGCTGTTGCCGCCGATAGCGATCCGCACTCTTTCGGTGAGGATGGCTCTTTCCTTGTAAACACAGCAGCGCATGGTCTGTTCTTTTCCGGGAATGATCGTTTTCGGAATGTCAAACATTCTTTCGATCAGCGTATCGTCCCATGCGTGTCTCGATACTTCCCGTAAAACCTTATATTTCAGGTGCTGAACCTTGGTGTCAAATTTTCTGATTTTATTCATACTGCTTTTTCATTCCTTTCTAAACATACAAAAGCATGATTCATGGCTCGGGCTGTCAGGTAAAGCATGGCACGAGTTACCCCGGAATTGGAATCGCCACGCGATCAGTCGAACACAAAAGCATGATTCATGGCTCGGGCTGTTAGGTGAAAGTATGGCACGAGTTACCCCGGGATTGGAATCGCCACTCGATCAGTCGAACACAAAAGCATGATTCATGGCTCGGGCTGTCAGGTGAAAGTATGGCACGAGTTACCCCGGGATTGGAATCGCCACGCGATCAGTCGAACAGATCAAAGCTTTCTACCCATGAAATCAGCTTGTCGTGTTCCTCGCCGCTGACTTCGACGGAATAGGAAGCGGCAACGATCGGGATCCACTTTTTGATAAATGATTTCTCTGTTCCTGTTTTTTCACAGTAGATGTCTACATATTTCTTCGCGGTTTCGATTTCTCCGTCAAGACAGAATAAAAGGCAGGTCATGGCGGCGTCTCCGGCGGCGTTGCCCTGGGTTGCCTTTGACCAGTCAAGAATATAGGCCTTGCCGTCTTTGTCGAGAATGATGTTCGACGGGTTGAAGTCGCCGTGACAGATCTGCTGACTTTTCGGCATGGCGCTTAGTTTTGAATGCAGGCTGTACCTCACTGTTGCGGAAAGCTCGGCTTCGTTGATCTGACGGTTGAGCTTGTCGCGAAGTCTTGTAAGAAAACGCGAACTTTTGCTCTGAAGCTCAATCTGGAGGTCAATGAACATATTGAAGTATTCGTCAAAGCGGTCGGGATTGTTTTTCATTACACGGTCGAGCGTTTCGCCGTCGATATATTCCGATTCGGTTACCGGCTTTCCGTCAAGAACGTAAAACGACAGAATGGCCGGAACATTCATACCCGCTTCTTCGACGATGGCCTGATTGAGTGCCTCGTTGAGAATAGCTGCCTTGGAGCTTGTGGGGGAAAAGATCTTGATGGAACGGTCACCGTCGCGGTAAACCGTTTTGTTGTCTCTTTCGGCAATTACTTTTTCAAAATTCATTTTCATACCTCCGTTTTCAAAACCGCTTTATTTTAACATATAGCCGGTAGTGTTTCAATACCTGTCAAACAAAAAACCGAAGCAAACCGTATGTAATTTGCTCCGGTATTTCCAGACGTTTCAATATTTGTATAAAAAATCAGTCTTCCGCTTCAAGAAGCTCCTTGTCCTCAAGCTGTTTGGTCAGAAGTGCCAGCGATGCCGCCATGTTCTCGTCGTGGACAAGAATGTCCGACGGAAGATTCAGATGGATCGGTGCAAAGTTCCAGATCGCCTTGATTTCGCTTTCATACATCAGGTCGGCGACCTGCTGGGCGGCAAAGTGAGGGACGGTGATAACGCCGATTTTGATGTTCTCTTTTTGGCAAAAGTCTTTTAGCTCGGTGATGTTGTAAATCATCTTGCCCGAAACCTCCTCGCCGAAGTTCCGGTTGTCGAAGGCGGCCACGATATCAAGTCCGTAATCACGGAACCCGCCGTAGCCCATAAGAGCCTCTCCCAATTTTCCGGCACCGACCAGTACGGCTTTTTTAACCTCACGGTAGCCTAAAAACCGTTCAAGCGTTTCGATAAGCTCCACCCGGTTATAGCCGACCTTGGGTTTTCCTGCGCCGCTGACGGCGCCTAAGTCTTTCCGGACCTGCACGTCGCCGTACCGGAGCGCGGTGGCAATGGCGGTTGCGGAAATATTGACCTGTTCTTCGGGAAGCTGTTTGAGATAATTGAGATAGACCGGTAAACGCCTTAGTGTGCTGATTGAAATCTTCATTTTCTCCACCTCACAGTATTCGAATCCATGTTTTCTTTTTTCAATATAATAGCACAGATTTAAAAATAAGTAAAATATAAAAATTGTATGCCGTTATATCGATAACGGCATATTGATAAAGGAGGGCGAAATATTATGACTTCGTTTTCTTGTTCTCCCGTATAAAGCGAAGCAGAACCGTAAGAAGAAGCGGAAACAGTACGGCAAACAAGATTCCGTACCGCAGTGTGTCCGAAAATACACTCGTGATAAAGCCGACCGCCGCAGGACCCGTGGAGCAACCGAGGTCTCCGAATAAGGCAAGCAGAGCAAACATGGCGGTTCCGCCGTCCGGAATCTGCTTTGTCGAAAGACTGAACGTACCCGGCCACATCACGCCGACCGAAAGTCCGCAAAGACCGCAGCCGACAAGCGACAGAATCGGATTTTTCGAAAGCGAGCATAAAAGATAGCTTGCGATACAAAGCAGAGAGGAGGCGGTCATAACGGTTTTGAGCGAAATTCTTGTGCTGAATTTTGCGTACATCACCCTTGCCGTTCCCATTAAAAAAGCAAACATACACGGTCCCAACAGGTCGCCGACGGCTTTTGAAACTCCGAGCCCCGATTCGGCAAATGCCGACGCCCATTGACTCATGGCGATTTCGCTGGCTCCCGCGCAAAGCATAATGCCGCCCAAAAGCCAGAAAACGGGTTTTCGAAGAAGAGTGCGGATACCGAGTCCCTTTTGTTCACTTAAAAGCTTCGGCATCGGAACAGCGGAAAGGTAAAAACCGTTCAGAAACGGAACGATTGCCCAAAGAAACGAAAGAATCCGCCAGTTCTCCGTTGTGAAAAAGCCGAAAAAGACCGTAGAGAGAAGAACGACGCTCATCTGACCCCAGCAATAGAACGAGTGAAGCAGACTCATTGAGCCGGACTTGTTTTCGGTCGGGCAGGCTTCGACAAGAGGACTGATGATGACTTCGATCAATCCGCTTCCGGTCGCATAAATAAAAATCGAAATCAAAACGCCGACATACGGATTCGGCAGACAAAACGGCAGAACACCGAGACAGCAAAGCCCGCCGGCGGCAAGAAAATGCGCGCCGACAATGCTCTTCCGGTAGCCGATTTTATCGACAAAGCCTGCCGACAAAAGGTCGATAAAAAGCTGCACGGTGAAATTGACCATAATAAGAAGCGAAATCTGACGGTAGGAAAACCCGAACGAGTTTTGCATCGTCAGAAAAAGCAGAGGCACAAAGTTGTTGATAATCGCCTGAACAAAATAGCCGATATAGCTTGCGTAAAGGGTGTGTTTAAAATTATTTCTGATAGTCATTTGAAATTGAGAGAGGGTCCTTTCTTGTATTGTCGATGTGTCGGAACGTTTTCTATACTAACATATATCCTGTTTTTTTGCAAATTCAGAGAAAACCGAAAAATATTAACAAACTGTTAAAACTATTCGGAATTTTGCACAAAGATTGAAAAAATAATGAAAATGTAATAGAATATAACCATAGGCGATCTCTAAAAACCTAAAGGCGTTCGGCATAGTGCACAAATGATGTCGGATTTTAGGCGAAAATCCGCAGGAATCCTTCCGGATTTCAAGGATTTTCAACAACAAAGACGGCATTAGTTGGGCATTATGACGAAT
>JALEYA010000099.1 GCA_022779945.1 Oscillospiraceae bacterium
GGCTTCCCCGACGGACGGTTGAAACGGCCGAGGTTATAAAGAGAGTCCGGATTGCCCGGCTCAATTCTGTTGATCCGTTCTTCGCACACCATACTGCACCGAAAGCCGATTTCCTTGACGACCTCAAGCGTCGGTTTGGAATAAAGTCCGAACGGATAAACGGCGGCCGTGGCGGCAATACCGCTGTTTTCTTTCAGAAGCGACTGCATTTTTACAAGATCGTTTTTGAGTATTTCTTTGTATTGCTCGTCACTTTCGCCGCTGAGCCTGGAAAGCCCCTTGCGCTTTCCGCTTTGCGAGTAATGCATATCATAGGTGTGGTTCTGCACCTCGAACTCGTCGCTTTTGTCGATTTCGGCAAGCTGATCCCAGCTCATATAAGCGTAATTGACGTTCCGGTCGCCGTTTTTCGTGTACATTTCGGTCACAGAGCCGATCGGAGAGACAACGGCTTTCATTTTTCGCTCGGTGAACAGCGGCCACGCAAGTTTGTAGGTGCTTTCAAAGCCGTCGTCGAAGGTTATCAGTATCACTTTTTCCGGTAACTGTTTTTTGCCGTCAACATAGGCAATCAGGTCTTCGACCGTAACGGTTTCGTACCCCATGCTTTTGATATAGTCAAGGTCTTTGGCAAGCTCCTCTTGCCGGACGACGTATTTTCCGGCTCTCTTTTCGTTCGTTGTAACGTGATGATACATCACGACCGGAAGCGAAATCCCTTGTGCCGACACGGCTTTTTCTTTCTTTTCGGCGTTTACGGCAAAAATCAGAAGAACCGTCAGAAGGCAGGTAAGAAATACAAAAACATGGAAGCGGTTAATTTTAAGTACCATTATAATCACCCTGATACTATGTATATGATAACAATGGGTGATTTTTGCTTGATTTGTTCATCAATAAGTGTTGATTTGGAAATTGAACTATTGTATAATATAAAGAAGTTTTTTATTTATGATTTTGAGGTAAAAATATGACAGACAGTTTATTATATAAGGCTTTGCCGGCGCTGGCTTTACGGGGAATGGTCATGTTTCCGAAAATGAGACTTCATTTTGAGGTCGGCAGAAGCAAATCGATAGCGGCGGTCAACGCGGCTGTCCATAACGAACAGCTTGTTTTTCTTGTGACGCAGCGGGATATTACCGTTGATGACCCGTCGGCACAAGAACTTTATCCGATCGGCGTCATTGCCGAAATCAAGCAGGTGATCCGAAATCCCGGCGCGAACAATATCCGGGTCGTTGTTGAGGGCATCTGCCGTGCGAAGATTCTGAACGTGCTCGAAAGCGACAAGTACTTTATCTTTGACGCGATGAGACTGGAGTCGAAAAAAATAAGACCCTGTGATTCCGATTATGCCGAAGCGACGGTCAGAATGACCAAAAAGATTTTCGATTCTTATATGCAGGCCACCGCAAAGCAGGCGGACAGCGTTGCGTCCGAGGTTCTTTTTAACGAGTCGCCGGATTATCTTTCCGACTTTATCGCCATGAACGCCCTGAACGACTACCGTGACCGACAGCTGATACTCGAAGAGCTCGGTCCCGTAGCAAGACTTGAAAAGCTTTGCTCCATTCTCTCGCGTGAGACGGAGCTTTCTCTGATCGAGGAGGATATTGAGCAAAAGGTCCAGGAAAGACTTGACAAAAGTCAGCATGAATATTATCTTCGTGAACAGATGAAGGTGATTTCCGAAGAACTCGGTGAGGGAGACGACACGGTAAGCGAAACCGAAAAATACCGTGAAAGAATATTGGCGCTTTCGTTTGATCGTGAGATCGAAGAAAAGCTTCTGAAAGAATGTACGCGGCTGTCGAAGCTTCAAAGCTCGTCGCCCGATGCGAACGTGATCCGTTCCTATCTTGACGAGGTGCTGAGCCTTCCGTGGAACACCTATACCGAGGACAATTTTGACCTGATAAAAGCCGGAAAGATTCTTGACGACGAGCATTACGGCATGGATAAGGTCAAGGATCGTTTTATCGAGATGCTTGCCGTAAGGGCGCTGAGCGAAAAGACGAAAGGGCAGATCATCTGTCTTGTCGGACCGCCGGGTGTCGGAAAAACCTCCGTTGTCCGTTCTGTTGCCAAGGCTATGGGCAGAAAATATGTACGGATGTCTTTGGGCGGCGTCCGCGACGAAGCGGAAATCAGAGGACACCGAAAGACCTATATCGGTGCGATGCCGGGACGGATTATCAACGCTCTTGAAACGGCAAAAAGCTTCAATCCGATCATCTTGCTTGACGAAATTGACAAGCTCGGAAACGACTATAAAGGGGACCCGTCGTCGGCTCTTTTAGAGGCGCTCGACCCCGAACAGAATAACAGCTTCCGGGATCACTATATCGAATTTCCCGTTGATTTAAGCAAGGTTATTTTCATCACCACGGCGAACGACGCCTCCTCAATTCCCGGTCCGCTTTTCGACCGCATGGAGGTTATCGAGCTTTCGAGCTATACGCTCGAAGAAAAAATCCATATCGCCAGGCGTCACCTTGTTAAAAAACAGCGTGAGCTTCATGGCCTTGACGGAAAAAGCTTCCGACTTTCGGATTCGGTTTTGCGTTTCTTGATTGACAATTATACCCGTGAAGCAGGCGTCAGACGGCTTGAACAGCTGATTGCCGCCCTTTGCCGAAAAACGGCGGTCAAGGTAGCTTCCGGGGAAAACAGGGGAGCCTCGCTTTCGGTTTCCGATATCAAAGAGATGCTCGGTCCGGAAAAGTTCCGCCCCGATGCGCTTTCAAAGACGGATCTTGTCGGCGTGGTCAACGGTCTTGCCTGGACGAGTGTCGGCGGAGAGATGCTTCAGGTCGAAGCAGTTCTGATGGACGGCAGCGGAAAGCTCGAACTGACGGGCTCGCTCGGCGACGTAATGAAAGAGTCGGCGAAAGCGGCGTTAAGCTATATCCGTTCTGTTGCCTCCGACTACGGAATCGACAGTGAGACGTTCAAAAATAAGGACATTCACATTCATGTTCCGCAGGGCGCCGTTCCGAAAGACGGACCGTCCGCCGGCGTTACGATTTCCACCGCACTGCTTTCGGCGCTGACCGGTGTTTCGGTCAGGCATAATGTTGCCATGACCGGTGAAATCTCGCTGACGGGTCGTGTGATGCCGATCGGCGGATTAAAAGAAAAATCCATGGCGGCGTTCAAGTCGGGCATGGATACCGTTGTGATTCCCGCCGAAAACGAGTCGGATTTGTGGGAAGTTGACCCCGCGGTAAAAGAAAAAATCAAATTTATTCCCGTCAGAAAGCTGTCCGAGGTCTTTTCTCTTGCGCTGACCGCCGGTTTTGTCAAAATGAAGCCGAACAAGCGTACTTCGGTTCAGCTTGAAGCGAAAAACAGCGGACTTGACGGAAAGAATACAAGGAAAGGAAACAGCACCGGTGCGATGAACTGACGGCCGGGGGTATATGAGTATGAGATATGATACGGCACAGTTTGAAGCGTCATACGGGACGGAAAATCAGCTTCAGCCGTCGACGCTTCCCGAAATTGCTTTTTCCGGCCGTTCGAATGTCGGAAAATCGTCGCTTTTGAATAAGCTTCTCGGACGCAAATCGCTCGCAAGAGTCAGCTCTATGCCCGGAAAGACGGTCACGGTGAATATGTTCCGTCTTGACGAATGCCGGTTTGTCGATCTTCCCGGTTACGGTTACGCCAAGGTGTCAAGAGACGAAAAAATACGGTGGGCGAAGCTGATGGAAGCGTATTTCGGCTCGGATCGTGATATACGGCTCGTGGTTCAGCTTGTTGATATGCGGCACGACCCGACGAAGCAGGATCTTGAAATGATTGAGTTTTTAAAGGCAAACGAAATCCCGTTTATCGTCGCATTGACCAAATGTGACAAGCTGAATAAAACCGAACGAATGAATCAGCTGATGTCAATTTGCGGTATTCTTACCAAGTACGGAAATATCAGCGTTATTCCGTTCTCCGCCGTAAAAGGCGACGGTGTCGAAGAAATCAGAGGTCACATCGAAAGAGCAATTGCAAACACTTAATCTGAGAAAGAGGAAGGGATTACAATGAAGGAAACATTCGTAAAAAAGCTGAAAGCCAATCCGGTGATTGCCGCAGTAAAGGATCTGGATAATCTGGATCGGGCACTTGACTCGGATTGTGAGATTGTATTTTTGCTCAGCGGAAACATTTTTAATCTTGAACGGTTGGTTCAGAAGGTCAAAAGCCGCGGCAAGATGATCTTCATTCACGTTGATCTGATCGACGGCTTTTCAAGAGACGCAACGGCTCTTAAATATATTTATGAAAAGATGAAGCCGGACGGCATCATCTCCACAAAGAACAATCAGCTGAAAGTGGCAAAAGACCTCGGGCTTCTGACGGTACAGCGGCTGTTTATTATTGATTCGCTTTCGATTGATACGACCGTCAAAACCTCGCAGGCGATCAAGCCCGACGCAGTTGAAATCATGCCCGGTATCATGCCGGACATCACGAAGCGTTTAAGCACGCTGATTGAAGTGCCGATCATCGTCGGCGGACTTGTCAGCGAAAAGAAATATGTTCAGCTGGCAATTGAAAACGGCGCACACGGCGTTTCGACCTCCTGTAAGGAGCTTTGGTAATTTTCGGAAAGGAGAAGCCGAAAACGGCAAATGAAGAAAATGGAAGATACGATTACAATCAGGCAGTTTAAGCCGGAAGACAAGGAAGCGGTCAGACAGGTGTGTCTTGAAACATCATCGTTTCCGCTTGAAAAAAAAGGAATGAAAGATTTTCTTCTCTTGATGTATAATGATTACTACACCGAGGTCGAGCCGGACTGCTGCTTTGTTGCCGAGGACGAAAACGGAACCGTTATCGGTTATCTGCTTTGTGCCAAGAAATTCGATGAATATGAAAAGATTTTCAAGGGGCTTTATCTGCCTGAAATCAAAAAGCTCGGTTTCCAATACTATATTATGGCCATGACGGAAATTTTGACGCACAAGTCATTCAGCCGGAAATATCCGGCCCATCTTCATATTGATTTAACGGCCGCCTGCCGCCGGAAAGGCGTCGGAACAAGGCTTATGAACGCGCTCAAGGCCTATTTAAAAGAAAACGGCACCGATTCGCTGATGCTTTCTTGCGGGGCTTCGAATACGGCGGCGATCAAGTTTTATGAAAAAAACGGTTTTGATTCCATTTGCTTGACACCGGGCGGAAAAATCATGGCTTGTAAATTTTGATGTATAAACCACTTATTTCAGCGCAATACTATGAACAAAAGGAGTTGAAATAAGATGCTTGATAAAATTTCTCTTGTATTGACAATCATCGGCGGCTTAAACTGGGGTCTGCTGGGTCTTTTCCGCTTTGATCTTGTCGCCTGGATTTTCGGCGGTCAGGCTTCAATCGGCAGCAGAATTGTTTATACGATTATTGCCCTTGCCGCTATCTGGTGCATTTCGTTGCTCTTTTCGGAACGGGTATCCGCTTCTTCAAGCGACAACCGGGACGTCCGCAACGACAACGCGGCATAAGAAACCGAAAACGAAAAACTCTCAGGTCAAAAAAGTGAACCTGAGAGTTTTTTTGTGGGCAATTTCAATGAGTGCAAGACATTGGATATTATGACGAATGTCGGGATCTTTTCAGTGGCCGCCTACGGGTTACAGCGCTTGCAGGGCTCGTAGCCTTCGCTGATGGCTTTGTCCCGGTCGGTTTTGATTTTGGACTTTTTTAAAGAAGCACAGCCGTCACGGTGATATTTTGAACCGGTGTTGGTGATATATACGACCGAATCGGAAACGCTGTCTGACGGTGCGGCTTTCGGTTCGGTCTTTTCGGTCGTTTTCGGCTCAGAGCTTTTATTCTCTGTGGGTTTTGCTTCGGTGACCGTTTCGGGCTCATTGGTTGTTTTGGTTTCGGCGGTCGTGGAAGAAGCCGATGAACCGGGAGCACTTATCGTGGTTTCGGTTGTCTGCTTTTGACTTTCCGTCTGTTCGCATCCGGTTGTTTGCGTCGGCTCGGCAGTCGTTGGCGGAAGAACCGGATAATAGGAATAATCCGCCTGACGGCTGATAATAAAGCTTCCGTAAAGCTCGCTGATAAGACCGTTTTCGTCGATCTTTCCGTAATCGGCGCCGCCGGTGTTGTCGGATAAAAAGACGATGCCTGTTGAGTCCCCGAAATCTACCGTCAGCCAGATATAGCTGTTCTTGCTGATGATGCTGCGGCAGATCGTTTCAATATAATCCTTGCCGTTTTTCTGAAAGTCCTCTTTGTCGGCTTTGATGAGCGCTCGTTCGGTTTTTTCGCCGTCAGCTGCGCTGCTCACTGTAAACGTTTCGACTTCAAAATCTTTGAAGCTTTTTGTCTCTTTCGGGGCGGTGCTTTCCGTCGGCTTCGTTTCGGTGACGCAAACCGTCGTCTCAGACTGTGTCAGCGTCGTCTTTAAAGCGAAGAGCGCTGAACTTTCCGAAGTCACAGAGGTTGAAGATGCCGATGTCGGTTCGGCGGGAGCCCGGTTGATTCTGACGGCGATCGCAACACAGCTTGAAAAGATGATAAGCGAAAGAAGGAAGATGATAAAGGCAGTCTTCCGGCTTCGTCCCCGCTTTTCCGGATCACGTCCGCAGGAGGGACATTTTTCGCTGTCGTCGGGAATGACCGCACTGCAGTTTCTGCAAATCATAGTCGTTTGTTGCCGCCTTTCACGGAATATCAGTCAAGAACGTAAAGACCGGACTTGAGCCAGACGAATTCACGCCCTAAAACATTGATGTACTTATAAACCTTTTCGGTGAACACACGGTAATCGCGTACGGAGTTGGTCTGGATATTGAGGGTGCGGATCTTTCTTGACGCCTGGTTGCAGATGTAAAGGGTACTGCCCATCAGCGTAACGGCACAGGGCTTTTCAAATGCGGTCGTCTCTCCGCCGCCGATGCGAAGAAGAATTCGTCCCTCTCTCGGCGAATACTTGATGATGGCGTTTTCGTCGGGCACGGCGCACCAGATATACGGCCCGTCCACGGCAATGTCGCAGACACTGTTTCCGTGATAGGTGAGCTGGGAAGAAACGTTGAGAGAACCGTCGGAATTAAAAATATTGTATTCGCCGTTCGGGAAAATCGCCATGATTTTGTTGTCGCTTAAAAAGCCGACGTCGCACGAAACATAGTCGCCGAGCTGTTCTGCGATTTCTTCATATTCGAAGCCGAATTTGATCTTGAGAAAAACGGACTTCTTGATGTGAGTGAATTTATCATTGACGGCGTCATAGCCGTAAAAATTGGCAACAAGACGACCGTCGGCAGTTTCTCCCTTCGCCGCAAAAACAAAGCCCTTTTTAAAAGGCGTAATATTTAAAATCTCTCCTGAAAATACGCTTTCCATGGTGCAGACCTCCTGTATAATAATTTAGTATATAAGAAAAAACGAAGATAGCATAATTAGTTATTTTATATAATACAATATCTCAAACGCAAGGTCAAGAGAAAGCCGGAACATTGTTGATTTTTTCTTCAATTTTTTATCACTCTTCGGCAGGCAAAGCAAAATTGGTAAAAAAATGATAAATTTTATAAAATAAGCAATATAATGATTGACAAAAGTCACAAATTCAAGTAAAATAAAGACGCTTGAATTGAATAATTTTTGCAGTTTCCTGCGAGATGAATCTGTGGAGAAGTGAGAACGGAGCAGTCCCTTGGGTACCGCATCTTAGGTAGGTATACTCTTTTTGCGGTGTGGATATTCTGTTCTCTTTTTTTATATAACGGCCAAATAAGGCAGTATGTTACAGGAGGATACGAAACCATGAAAGAAAAGTATGTACTTGCCCTGGATCAGGGTACGACAAGCTCAAGAGCTATCGTGTTCAACAAAAAGGGCGAAATCATCGCCAAAGCACAAAACGAATTTGACCAGATTTATCCGAAGGCCGGTTGGGTCGAGCACGACCCGCTGAAGATTTTGTACAGTCAGATCACATCGATCACCTCTGTTCTCAATTCCGGCAAGGTTTCTGCGAAGGATATCGCCGGAATCGGTATCACCAATCAGCGTGAGACAACGATCCTCTGGGACAGAGCGACGGGTAAGCCTGTTTATAACGCCATTGTCTGGCAGTGCAGAAGAACCGCCGATATGTGCGAAAAAATCAAGGAAGACAAGGAACTTTGCGACTACATAACCGCTCATACGGGTCTTATTATCGACGCATATTTCTCCGCCACGAAAATCAAGTGGATTCTTGACAATGTGCCGGGTGTAAAGGCACTTGCCGAAGCCGGTCAGCTCCTTTTCGGTACGGTTGAAACCTGGCTTATCTGGAACCTTTCCGGCGGCCGGGTGCACGTCACCGACTATTCGAACGCTTCGAGAACGATGCTGTTTGACGTTGACAAGCTTTGCTGGGACGAATATCTTTGCGAAAAGCTCGGAATCCCGATGAATATTTTACCGACTCCCGTTCCGTCCAGTCAGGTTTACGGCTGGGTATCAAGCGGTATTATCGGCATCGAGGAGCTTGAGGGTGTGCCCATCTGCGGCGCCATCGGTGACCAGCCGTCCGCATTGTTCGGTCAGGCGTGCTTTAAGCCGGGTATGGCGAAGAATACCTATGGTACAGGCTGTTTCCTTTTGATGAACACGGGTGATAAGCGTGTTACCTCCAAGAACAATCTTCTGACGGGCGTTGCGTGGAGTCTCAACGGAAAGACTACATATTCCATCGAAGGCAGCGCCTTTAACGCAGGTTCGGTTATCAAGTGGCTTCGTGACGAGGTTCAGCTGATCGACAGCCCCCGCCGCTGTGACGAGCTTGCCGAAACTGTTCCCGATTCCAACGGCTGTTATCTTGTTCCGGCGTTCACGGGTCTCGGCGCACCGTACTGGGATATGTACGCAAGAGGCTGTATGGTGGGGCTTACGAGAGGCGTCAACCGTGCTCATATTGCAAGAGCCGTTCTGGAGTGTATCACCTATCAGATGACGGATCTTCTTGAAGCGATGAGTGCCGACTCGGGAATCGAGATTGCCGACCTTCGTGTTGACGGCGGCGCAAGCGTCAGCAACATCATGCTTCAGATTCAGGCGAACTTTGCACAGACAAAGGTTGACCGACCCAAGACGGTTGAAACAACGGCTCTCGGCGCCGCTTATCTTGCCGGTCTTGCCGTCGGCGTATGGGACAGCCTTGAGGATATCGAAGCAAACCGTGAGGTTGACCGTATTTTTGAACCGGAGATGTCGGTTGAAGAAAGAAACAAGCTCTATGCCGGCTGGAAAAAGGCCGTTGAAAGAGCAAAAGATTGGGCAGAAAAGGAGTAAGTCTCCTTTAGCATAAATTACTATAATATTTAGGAGTGATGAAAAATGGGTAAGGTAATTCTTGACTGGAAAACAGCCGAAAACTTTATCACGGATGCATTTGTCGGCGTAGGTGTGCCGAGAGAGGATGCAAAAATCTGCACGGACGTTCTTCTTGAGTCCGACAGAAGAGGTATCGAGTCTCACGGCTGCAACCGTTTTAAGCCGATCTACATCGACAGAATCAACGACGGTATCCAGAACCCCGTTACCAACTTTGAAATCGTAAAAGAGACGGAGACCACCGCAGTGGTTGACGGTCACGACGGCATGGGTCAGGTTATCGGCTACAAGTCAATGAAAATGGCAATCGAAAAGGCAAAGAAATACGGCATGGGTATGGTCGTTGTCAGAAATTCCTGCCACTACGGTATTGCCGGTTACTATCCGACCATGGCTTGCAAGGAAGGCTGCATCGGTATCACCGGTACAAATGCCCGCCCGTCCGTTGCTCCGACCTTCGGCGTTGAGGGTATGTTCGGTACCAATCCGCTTACCATCGGTATCCCGACCGACGAAGAGTTTGACTTCCTGATCGACTGCGCAACCTCGATCACGCAGAACGGTAAGATTGAATATTACGCAAGAATCGGCGAAGACGTACATCCCGGCACCGTGATCGGTCTTGACGGTGAGCCTGTCAGCGGCGACTCCGGCGAAGCTCTCAAGAAGATCCGCAACGGCACAGCCGCTCTTACCACCCTCGGCGGTATCGGCGAAGCTCTCGGCGGTTACAAGGGCTACGGCTATGCGATGGTTGTTGAGCTTCTTTCCGCTATTCTTCAGGACGGTATCTACGGTAAGGCTCTTGACGGCAAAGACGAAAACGGCAACAAGGCTCCGTATCATCTCGGTCACTTCTTTATCGCCATCGACACCAACCACTTCCTCGGCGAAGAGCTTTGCAGAAAGAAAGCAGGCGAGATCATCCGCTCCGTCCGTAACTCCAAGAAGGCTCCGGGAGCCGAGAAGATCTTCTCCGCCGGTGAGAAAGAATGGCTTGTATGGCAGCAGAGAAAGGACAGCGGCGTTCCCATCAACGAGTCTGTTCAGGCTGAAATGAGCAAGGTTCGTGACGAGCAGAAGCTTGATTACGTTTTCCCGTGGGAGAAATAAGTTCAATAATAAGATGCGGCTGATGCGAAAAGCGTCGGCCGCTTTTTTTCATACATTTAAAGTCTGCATGGCTTTGTCAGATATGGCTGAAGCATAGTATCGAAGGCAGGATGGATTTTAAAATGTTAATAAAATATTAAAATAGCATTTACAAATTGTTTGATATATGTTATTATTCCATAAGCAGACGAGAGCGCATCGTGTTCGACTCTTGTCTTTTAAAGATCAGGGAGGAAGTTCTTTATGAAAGAATCAAGAAAAGTCATTTCACTTTTGCTGTGTATGACGCTGATGTTCTCGTTTTTACTGCCGGCGTTCAGTGTGTCGGCTGTCGGAGACGATACAGCTACATATAACGGACATACTTATCAGCGTTTTGATGAGTCCATGTCCTGGAAGGACGCAAAAGCCTATTGTGAGGATTTGGGCGGCTATCTTGTCACCGTCACTTCCCAGGCAGAGCAGGACGTTGTCAAAGAACTGATTGCAAAAGGTACCAAGGCACAGTATTGGCTCGGCGGAACCGATGAAGCCTCACTGAACGAATGGCAGTGGGTGACCGGCGAAGCGTTCACATATTGGGCCGATACCGTTACGTTTGAAACGCATGATAACGGCGAATATTATCTTCAGATGCAGCGCCATAACTGGGGCAATGAAGATTATCTCGGCTATTGGAACAACGCCAACAACGAAAACCATATCAAGGGCGAAGAAGATTTTTACGGGCCGGAGCAGATCGGCTTTGTCTGTGAATTCGGCGACAGTGAAATGCCGGTCGAAAACAACACAAAAATGCCGATCGTTTACATCATCGGCAGAACCGGTATTGTCAATGCCGACGGCTCACCGACGATTGAAGAAAACACAAACTTCATCACCGATGTTGTGAAAGAAGCGATCCCTCTTCTCAAAGACGCTATTCTGAAGGATGACTGGGATCCTTACTGTGATGCGATTTACAATCAGGTTGCGTCCCGTTATGAAGCTTACCGCCTCAACAACGAGGGTGAGGTTGACAACGGCACGCACAACCTCTGGACATGGGACGAGAGAACCCTCCCGGGCAGACAGGGCGACATTTTTACCTATCGCTTTGAATACGACGCAAGAAAAGACCCTTGTGTTATTGCCGACGACCTAAGCGAATACATCGAAGCGATTAAAGCGAAAACCGGATATGACAAGGTGCATCTGATTTCCCGCTGTCTCGGCTGTAATATTGCGGCGGCCTATCTCACCGAATACGGTCACGACAGCATTGAAACGAACATCATGTTTGCTTCGGCGGCCATGGGTTATGATTTTGTCGGTCAGCTTTTTGCCGGCAAGATTACGTTCCATGCGGATTCCATTAACTATTATCTTGACGAAAGCGACAGCTTTGAACTCGACGACAGCGAGGTCGCAACCGAATTGGCGAAAGCAACCGTTGCCTATGCGCAGAACAAGGGTCTTCTTGATGTCGGAACCGCCGCAGCAGACTTGATCTATAACAAGGTCTCGGGCAAAATCTTCCAGCGACTGATGGTCGCCACCTACGGCACCTCACCCGGATACTGGGCGATGGTCAACGATGAAAACTACGAAGATGCGAAACGTGCGGTCTTCGGGGACGAAATCGACACAACCTATAAGGTGCTTGTTGAAAAAATTGACAACTATCATTATAACGTTATGAACAAGCTGAAGGACACCTTGAAGAAGATGGAAGCCGACGGCGTCAAAATGAACATTATCTGCAAATACGGTTTCCAGACGCCTCCGTTCATTGACGGAAGCAGAAAGCTCAGCGACAACCGGATCGAAGTTTCTGCGCAG